>JBILLY010000041.1:0-13486 GCA_044375835.1 Opitutaceae bacterium | reverse complement strand
CCCGTCGTTCGGCCTCGAACGTTACCTGGAAAGCGCCGGTCTGGCCGACCGCGTGGTCGGCATCGTGAGCCCCGACCGCCGCGGCGCCGGCTACGGCCTCGCGCGCCACCGCGACAACCCGCGCCTCGATTTCACCCGGATCGCGGCGTATCCGGATGTCCACTTCGCTCACGCCCGCGGCTTCGTCGCCAAGACCTCCGCCGCCGCGCCGGCCCGCCTGCGGGAACTCCTCGTCGCCGCCGGCCTGCCCGCCGCGTCCTGATTCGCCGCGCGTCCTCCCGCTCCCTCGCGTCCGTCCATGCGCGAAACCTGCTATCGCTGCTTCTGGCCCAAACCGCTCTGCTGGTGCGGCTCGATCGTGCCGATGCCCACGCGCACGCGCTTCGTGTTCTTGATGCACCCGAAGGAGTTCAAGCAGGAGAAAGCCGCGACCGGCCGGCTCACGCACCTCTGCCTGCCCAACAGCGCCGTCCACATGGGCATCGCGTTCGACGACCACGCCGAGGTGCAGGCCTTGCTCGCCGCCCCCGGAAACTATCCCGTGCTCCTCTACCCGGGCCGCGAGGCCTTCAACCTCAGCGTCGCCGCCCCCGCCGCCCTCGCCGATTTTTCGCGGACGCTCGGTGCGCGCACGCTCGTCGTGATTCTGCTCGATGCCACCTGGGCGCTCGGCCGAAAGATGCTGAAATTGAGTCCGTCGCTCCAGCGCCTGCCGCGGATCATGTTCACGCCCGCCGCCCCGAGCCGCTACGTGATCAAACAACAGCCCCACGAGGGCTGCCTCTCGACCCTCGAGGCCGTGCACGAACTCCTGCTCGCCCTCGATCGCACCGCCCTCGACACCTACCCCGATCCGGCCCAGTTGCTCGCGCTCTTCGACCGCATGCAGCAATTCCAGCTGCGCTGCGCCGCCGATCCCGACCGCCCCGGCTACCGCCGCCGCGCCTACACCGCGCCCGCCGCCCGCGCCAAACCGCAGGGTGTCAGCGGCGCCCGCCGCACGAAAGTTTTCCAGGCCCCGCCGGCCCCGCCGCTCTCCGTTCCATCATCCGATCCGCCCCCGCCGGATTGCGCTCCGCCCCTATCGTAGTGCGCCGCTTCCTCCCTACGGCTGCAGCGGCGTGATCTTGTTCACCGCCGCGAGCAGCTGCGCGCGGTTGAACGGCTTCATCAGCACGCCGTGGGCGCCGAGTCCCTTGGCAAACGCGAGGCAATCCGTCGCCCGGAGGTGATTGCCCCCGCCGGAAACCGCGAGCACCCGCGTCAACGGCGCCACGCGCCGCAGCGAGGTGATCACCTCGAGTCCGTCGCCGTCCGGCATGAGCACATCCGTGATCACCAGATCCACCGCATGGCTGCGCACCAGCTCCGTCGCCTCGCGGCCCGATGTCGCGCTCAACACCTCGCAACCGGCTGCGTTCAACCAGTGTTCCATCAGATTCCGGATCTCCGGCACATCGTCGGCCACCACGATCGTCAGGCCCGAGCAGGTCGCAACGGCTTCACTGGATTCGGTCAGCGTCATTGGCCCGGAAAATGAATAACCTCGGCGAAAAATGCGAGATTACCCTTAGCCCAAGTGGGCCGAAGCCGGAAAAACCGGGCCTCGGCCCGACCGGACCGCGAACCACGGGGCGAACCGCAGGTAGTTTTCGTCACTTCGGCGCTAAACCTGAGCCACCCCGGGACGATTACTCACCGTGCGCTGCGCGATTCCGCGGCACCCTGTCCCCATGCACTTCCCGCCGCCAGATCCGAAATCGCGCAACAACCGCGTTCTGATCGTCGACGACAATCCGGCGATCCACGCCGACATCCGCAAAATCCTCCGCCCGCCGGCCGCCGCCGGAGCCGCCGACCTCGACGCGCTCGAAGCCGAGCTGCTCGGCACCGTCGCCGGCCCGGCCGCCTCCGCCCCCACGTTCGCCCTCGACAGCGCCTATCAGGGCCGCGAGGGACTCGCCCTTGTCGAGCAGGCCTGCGCCGCCGGCCGCCCCTACGCGATGGCATTCGTCGACGTGCGCATGCCGCCCGGCTGGGACGGCATCGAGACCACGCTGGCGCTCTGGCAGGTCGCGCCCGATCTGCAGATCGTCATCTGCACCGCCTACTCCGACTATTCGTGGGACGAGATGCTGCGCCGCCTCGGCCGCTCCGACCGTCTCGTCGTGCTGAAGAAACCGTTCGACACGATCGAGGTCCTCCAGCTCGCCAACGCCCTCACCGAGAAGTGGAGCCTGCTCCAGGCGGCGCACGCCCACGCGGCGGAACTCGAGCGCCGCGTGCGCGAGCGCACCGCCGCCCTCGAGGTCACCAACCGGTCGCTGCAGGACGAGATCACGCGGCGCATCGAGACCGAGTGCGATCTGAAGCGCGCCAAGAACGCCGCCGAAGCCGCCGACCGCGCCAAGAGCGCCTTCCTCGCCAACATGAGCCACGAGATCCGCACGCCGATGAACGGCGTGATCGGCATGGCCAATCTCCTTCTCTCCACTCCGCTCAATCCCGAGCAACGCGACCTCGCCGACACCCTCTGCCAGAGCAGCGAGGCCCTGCTCACGATTATCAACGACATCCTCGACTTCTCCAAGATCGAGGCCGGCCGCCTCGCCCTGGAAACCGTCGACTTCGATCTCGGCGAGCACCTGCAGCTCGCCCTCGACCTCCACGCCGACACCGCCGCCCGCAGGCAGCTCGAGCTCGTCCTGCACATCGAGTCCGACGTCCCCGCGCGCGTCGCCGGCGATCCCGTGCGCCTCCGCCAGATCGTCCTCAATCTCCTCGGCAACGCCCTCAAGTTCACCCTGCGCGGCGAGGTGCTGCTGCGCGTCTCCCTCGCCGAACACCGCGGCGCCAATCCCGTGCTCCGCTTCGAAGTGTCCGACACCGGCATCGGCATCACGCCGCAGGTCCAGTCCGGTCTGTTCCAGCCGTTCGTGCAGGCCGACACCTCCACCACGCGCCGCTTCGGCGGCACCGGCCTCGGCCTCGCCATCTGCAAGCGCCTCGCCGAACTCATGCACGGCGAGATCGGCGTCCGCAGCGCCGGCGCCGGCGGCGGCTCCACCTTCTGGTTCACCGCCGAGCTCGCGCCGTCCGAGGAGCCCGCGTGCGCCGTCAAACCCGCGCCGTCCCCGCTGGAGCGCCACCACGCGCTGCTCGTCGACGACAACGCCACCAACCTCAAGCTCCTCACCCACCTCTGCCACGCCTGGCAGCTCCGTCACCGCACCGCCGACTCCGCCGCCGCCGCCCTCGCCGAACTCCGTGCCGCCGTCGCCGCCGGCACACCCTTCGACCTGCTCGTCCTCGACCATCACATGCCGGAGATCGACGGACTCGGCCTCGTCGCCCTGCTCCGCGCCGACGGCACCGTCCCCCTGCCCAAAATCGTCCTCCTCACGTCGCGCGGCGAACGCCTGCCGCAGGCCCAGATGCAGGTCCATGGGCTCGCCGCCTGCGAGCTGAAGCCGCTCCATCCCGACCGCCTCCGCCTCACGCTCGCCCGGGCGATGGCCGGCAGCACGCCCGCCCTCCCGCCGGCCGCCCCGCCGGCCGCCCCGCCGCCGCCACTGCCCGCACCCGTCGCCGCCGCGCCCACCACCGTCCCGTTTCCTGCGCCCGCCCCGCCGCCGCCGCCGTGCCCGCCGCCGCCGCCGCCCGGCGCCGCCGCCATTCTCGTCGCCGAGGACAACCCCGTGAACCAAAAGGTCACGCTCCTGCAGCTGCGCAATCTCGGCTACACCGCCGATCTCGCGAAAAACGGCCGCGAAGCGATCGATGCGCTTCGCCGCCACCCCTACGCGCTCGTGCTCATGGACGCGCAGATGCCCGTCCTCGACGGTATCGCCGCCACCCGCGAAATCCGCGCCGCGCAGGCCGCCGGCGATCCGGCGCTCCCGACTGTCCTCCGCATCGTCGCGATGACCGCCAACGCCATGGCCGGCGACCGCGAGTCCTGCCTCTCGGCCGGCATGGACGACTACCTCGCCAAACCCGTGAAATCCGAGGCACTCCGCGACCTCCTGCGCCGCTACCTCCCCTCCGCCGCGCGCCCGCTCCCGGCCCGCCCCGAAACCGCCGCCGCCGCATGAGCACCGCCGTCTTGCCCGCCACCGCGGCCCGTGCCGCCGACCTCGACCGCGTTCTCGTCACCTCGTTTCTCGAACACGTCCCCGACCTCGTCTATTTCAAGGACCGCCGTTCCCGCTTCATCGCCGTCAGCCGCTCCCTCGTCCGCTGTTACGGCGGCGCGACCGCCGCCCAGATCATCGGGCGCACCGATTTCGATTTCTTCTCCGCCCGCCACGCCCGCCCCGCCTACGAGGCCGAGCAGCGCGTCATGCTCACCGGCCAGCCCGAACTCGGCAAAATCGAGCGCGAGGTCTGGCTCGACGGCCGCGTGACGTGGTCGGTCTGCCATCGCCTTCCGCTGCGCGACCGCTCCGGCCGCATCATCGGGACCTTCGGCCTCGCCCGCGACATCACCGTTGAGCGGGAAATGGAAACCGCCCTCGCCGAAGCCCACCGCACGCTGGTCGACGCCTCGCGGCTCGCCGGCATGGCCGAGGTCGCCACCGGCGTGCTCCACAACGTCGGCAACGTCCTCAACAGCCTCAACGTCTCCGCGTCCGTCCTCGCGGACGGGCTCCGCGCCTCGAAGTGCGACAGCCTCGTCCGCCTCTCCGCCCTGCTCGCCGAGCACCGCTCCGACCTCGCCGCCTACCTCACGCAGGACCCCAAGGGCCGCCGTATCCCCGAGCTCCTCGCCTCGCTCGCCGCGCACGCCGTCGCCGAGCGCAACCGCCTGCTCGCCGAGGTCGCGTCGCTCCAGCACGGCGTCGACCACATCAAGGAGATCGTCTCCATGCAGCAGGCTTACGCCACGATGCGCGGCGTCGTTGAGCCGCTCGATCCGGCCCAGTTGTTCGCCGACGCGCTGCGCATGACCGGCGATTCGCTGCAACGCCACCGCATCGAACTGCAGCGCGACTTCCCCTTCGTGCCCGCCGTGCTCGGCGAGAAAGCCAAGGTGCTCCAAATTCTCGTCAACCTCCTCCGCAACGCCCGCCAGGCCTGCGACCGGGCCGAAGGCACCGGCAAACGCATCCTCGTCCGCCTCGCTGCCGCGGCGGACGGCACCCGCGTGCGGCTGTCCGTCACCGACGACGGCGTCGGCATCCCCGCCGAGAATCTCACGCGCATTTTCGGCCACGGCTTCACCACCCGCCCCGATGGCCACGGCTTCGGCCTGCACTCGTCCGCCAACGCCGCGCGCGAGATGCAGGGCTCCCTCGCCGCGGCCAGCGACGGCCCGGGCCGCGGCGCCACTTTCACCCTCGAACTGCCGGCCGCCCCGCCGGCCGTCCCCGCCCCATGAATCCGGACGCCGCGCTTCCCGACCTCACCGCCCTGCTCGACGACGCCCTGGTGAGCGCCTTCCTCGAAAACGTGCCGGACCTCGTCTATTTCAAGGACCACGACAGCCGCTTCATCGCCGTCAGCGCCTCCAAAGCCCGCCGGCACGGCGTCGCGCCGGCCGACTTGGTCGGAAAATCCGACGCCGACCTCTTCGCCGACGAACACGCCCGCCGCGCCCGACTCGACGAGGAACACATCATGGCCACCGGCGAAGCCGTGGTCGGCAAGATCGAGCGGATCCGCTGGCAGGACGACCGCGACACCTGGGCCGAAAGCAGCAAGCTGCCGCTGCGCGATGCCGCCGGCACCGTCATCGGCACCTTCGGCATTTCGAAAGATGTCACCGCCCAGCAGACGATGAAACTCGAGCTGGAGCAGACCCGCCGCCGCCTGCTCGACGCCTCGCGCTCCGCCGGCATGGCCGAGGTCGCCACCGGCGTCCTCCACAACGTCGGCAACGTCCTCACCAGCCTCAACGTGTCCGCATCGGTCGTCGCCGCCGGCCTCCGCCAATCGAAAGCCGAGACGCTGGGACGCCTCTCGGTCCTGCTCGACGAACACCGCGACGATCTCGGCGACTTCCTCACCTCGGACCCCAAAGGCCAGCGCATCCCCGAGTTCCTCGCCTCGCTCGCCCGCCACGCGGTCGAGGAGCGCGACCAGCTGCTCGCGGAAGTCGCGTCCCTCCAGGAGAACATCGATCACATCAAGGAAATCGTGACCATGCAGCAGGCCTACGCGACGACGGCCGGCGTGCGCGAGCCGCTCGATCCCGGGAAACTCATGGAGGATTCCCTCCGCATGAACCTCGGCGCCCTGGCCCGCCACGATGTGGCCGTCGCCCGCGACTTCGCCCCCTGCCCGCCCGTCTTCGCCGAAAAGGGCAAAGTCCTGCAGATCCTGATCAACCTCATCCGCAACGCCAAATACGCCGCCGACGAAGGCCGCGCGGCCGACCGCCGCGTGACCCTGCGCGTGCGCCCCGGCGAAAACGACCGCGTCGATCTGATCGTGGCCGACAACGGCATCGGCATCGCGCCGGAGGCTCTCCCGAAAATCTTCACCCACGGCTACACCACCCGCACCGACGGCCACGGCTTCGGCCTCCACTCCGCCGCACTCGCCGCCAAGGAACTCGGCGGCGCCCTCACCGTCGCCAGTCCCGGTCCCGGCCAGGGCGCCGTCTTCACGTTGTCGCTGCCCGTGGCTCCTCCCGGCTGCGCCGGGGCGCCGGCGTGACCCGCCCTTGGCGCCCCGACCCGGCCCGCGCCAAACCAACCGGCCCCGCCGGAATCTCCCGCGCGCCGCGCTACGGCGCGCCGATTTTGTCCGCCGGCCCGAGCGGCAGGAGCAACGACGCCCCCGTGTTGTCGGGCCCGGCCGGCACGACCAGCGGCGAACGCCCGTTCCAGCGCTCCACGATTTTCCAACGCAGAAAGGCCGGACTGTCCCGCAACGCCTCGCCGCGCACCCGGATCGCCTCCGCCTCGCCGCGCGCGCTGATCACCGCCGTCTCCGCCTCCACCTGCGTCTGCACCTGCGTGAAGCGCGCCTGGTTCGCCTGCTGCTCGGCCACCATCTTCGCCTCGATCGCCTTCTCGAGTTCGTTCGAGAGATTGATGTCCCGCAGCACGATGTCCTCGACCACGAGCAGCGTCCCGATCTTCTGCGTCGCCGCCGCCAGCGCCTTCTTTTTCACCTCCGCGCGGCTCTTCACGATCTGCTCCGCCGTCAGCAGCGCCGTCACTTCCTTGATCGCTTCCTGCACCCGCGGCGCGATCAGGCTGTCGAACGGATCGCCGGCAAACTCGCGGTAAATCTGCACGACCGAAGCCTCCGGCACCCGGTAGAGCACGCGGAGGTCGATCTTCACCTGTTGCAGGTCCGACGAAAAACAGTCCGCGCGCACGGCCTGCGTGCGCTGGCGGACATTCACCGTCACGATGCTCGTCACGAACGGCGCCTTCACGCCGAAGCCTTCGGGCAGAAAGTCGTCCGCGGTCTTGCCCAGCGTCACTTTCAGCCCGCGGGTGCCGGGCTCGATCACGTAGGTCGTCGACGTCGCGGCGATCGCGAGCCCGAGCGCCACGATGGCGGCGCCGACCAATTTGGTAAGGAGCAATGGATTCATGGGCTCAGCGGCGGGGCGCACCGGTCGCGGCGGGCGCGGCTTTGGGGGCGGGGGCATTGGATTTCTGGTGTTTGAGTCGTTCGAGATCCTGCAGCGTGAGCATCACCTGGTCGCCGCCGCCGATCACCGCCGGCGCGACGCCGTCCCATTTGTCCACGATCTGCAGATCCACGAAGGCCGGATTCCGCCGCAGCGCCTCCCCGCGCAACCGGATCGCGTCCGCCTCGCCTTTCGCGCGGATCACCGCGGTGTCGGCCTCGATCTGCACCCGCTGCTGGAGGTATTTCGACTTCGAGGCCTCCTGCTCCTGCACCATCTTCGCCTCGATGGCGTGCTCCAGTTCCCGCGTCAGCGCGATGTTCTGGATCACGATGTCCTCGATCACGAGCAGCGGCCCCAGCTTGCGGCGCGCGATTTCGAGCGAGCGGGTCTTGATCTGCTCCCGGTTCTTCACGATCTGCTCCGCGCTCTGCAGCGCCGCGACCTCCTTCAGCGCCTCCTGCACCCGCGGCGCGACCAGACTCTCGAACGGCCCTCCGGCGACCTCCTGGAAAAGCTTCACCACCGATCCCTCGGGCACGCGGAAGAGCACCTTGAGTTCCACCGTGATCTGCTGGAGATCGGCCGAGTAGCACTCGGCTTTGTCCTCGGCCGTTTGCTGGCGCACCGACACCGGATGGATGGCCGTCACGAACGGCGCTTTCAGCCCGAAGCCCTCCGGTTTGAACGCCGGCGACACGCGCCCGAGCGTCACCTCCACCCCGCGGTAGCCGGGTTTCACCACGTAGGTGCCCGACGATGCCATGATGGCCCCGCCGACCAACACCAGCAGCACGACCGTGATGATTCTCGCCATCCCTTGAGCGTTCATGCGCCGACCCTGACCCGCGCGCGGGTCGGCGGCGATGGCGAAAATCTACGGTGCCCGCCCGACGGGGCTCGCCGTCCGCCGCAGCAAACCCGCCAGCCGCGTGAACGTGCCTTCGTCGAACCCCATCGCCCGCTTGATCCGCGCATCGCGTTCGATCGGGTTGGGGATCCGTTTCGTATCCCGCCAGGTCCGCCACGGCACGATGCCGAGCGCCCACAGCAGCATCGCCGTCACCGGCACCGGCACGTCGCTGCCGTGGAGGATGCGCGCGCGGAGTTCCTCGTCCTGCACGAGCCGCCGCATCGCGCCCGGCCGCGCGCGGAAATTGCAGCACGCGAGCGCACTGTTGTCCCCGTAGAGCCGGGGAAACCGGCGGGTCATCGCCACGAACTCGTCGAAATAGTCCGGATCGAGCCCCATCAGGCCCGTGCCGCAGTGCGCCGCGATGCACGTCACGCCGATTTCCAGCGCCCGCGTGAGCACGCGCGGGCTGGCCAGCCGCGCGTCGAGCACGGGCAGCGTCCGCTCGCTGCCGGTGTGCGCCAGCAAGAGCAGGCCGCTCTCCGCCATCCGCTCGAGGAAGCGGGTGTAGCGCGGCAGGTTCCAGTCGATGTTCTGGCAGTTCGGCAGGCACTTCAGCATCACCGCCCCGCCGGCGAGGCAGCGTTCGAGTTCGTCGAGCGCATCGCGCCGCGCGGGATGGATCGACACCGCCGCGAGAAATTCCGGATGCGCCCGGGCCAGCCCGAGCACATAGTCGTTCGGCACATAAAACGATCCCGCCCCTTCGATCACCCTGCCGTCTTCCCGCCGCGGTTCGTCCTGCGCGAGAATGACCGCCGCATCCAGCGACGACTCGCGCACAAATGCCAGCATCCGCTCCGCGTAGAGCGTCTCCAGGTCGCCCTCCAGCGCCGCCGGCTCCAGCCCGACGTTGCGGAGCATCAGAGGCGCCCCCCAGCGGGTGACGCCCCGCGGCCGATACCAGCAGCCGGAGCCGCCGTTGCCGTTGCCGACCACATGGAGGTGGCAGTCGATCCGCATCGTGCGCAGGTCCGGCCCGCCGGGTCCGCCGACCGGCTACCTCGCCGCCTCGAGCGCCAGCTCGCGGCAGCGCTTCAAGTCCGTTTTCCCCGTGCCGAGCATCGGGATTTTGTCCACGCGGCGGATGATCTTCGGCACCCAGAGGTTCGGCACGCCGAGATCGGCCAGTTTCGCGCGCAACACGTCGGGCGCGAAGTCGTGCGTGGTCAGCAGCACGAGCGCCTCGCCCTTCGCCGCATCCGGCACGCCCGTGACGTAGACCGCCGGGCTGTCGAGCTGCTCGAGGTCGAAGGCCTCGGTGATCTTCTGCTCCACCGTCCCGTGGGGCACCATCTCGCCGCCGATTTTCGAGAAACGGGAGAGGCGGCCCTCGATGTAAAGGAACCCGTCCGAGTCGAAACGCCCGAGGTCGCCCGTGACGAACCACCCGTCGCGGAACGCGGCCCGCGTCTTTTCCGGGTCGTCGAGATATCCGCCGAAGACATTGGCGCCGCGGAAGAGCACGAGGCCCTTTTCCGTCAGCGGCAGCTCCCCGAACGTATCCGGATCGACGATGCGCGCCGTCATGCCGGGCATCATGCGGCCGACCGAGCCGAAGCGCTTGCCCGCCTGCGGTTCGTTGGTCGATACCACCACGGGCGGGTGCGGCTGGTTGATGCAGGCCGCCGGCGTCGTCTCCGTCAGGCCGTAGCCCTGGAGAATCTCGATGTGGAAGAGTTCGAGGAAGGACTTGTAGAGGTCGTCCGGGAGTTTCTCCGCGCCCGTCACCACGAGGTCGAGCGACCGGAGTTCGGCCGGCTCGGCCTTCTTGAGGATGGGCCGCACGAAGGTCGGCGCCCCGATGAGCGTGGTCACCTGCTCCTCCGCGATCGCGTCGATGATTTTGCGGGTCTCCAGCGGGCTCGGGACCGTCACGACGCGGCAGCCGCGGAGCAGCGGATACCAGAGGGTGACGGTGAATCCGAAGCTGTGGAACACCGGCAGGCAGCCGAGCAGCGAGCACGTCTCCGGCAAAATCGACAGCGACGAGATCTGCGCGCAGTTGGCGAGGATGTTGCGGTGCGTGAGCGCGACACCCTTCGGTTCGCCGGAACTGCCGCTGGTGAAGAGCAGGCCGGCCTCCTCGCGGTCGCCGATCTTGGGCAGCCCGAGCAGCGAGGCGCACCACTGGTTCGGCAGCAGCCAGGCGGCGAGCAACCACGGGGCCATGGCCTTGCGCCCGCCGGCCGCCTCGATCTCGGTCTTGAGATCGAGCGTGCGCTCCGGCCAGGGGAAATTCGGCACCTTGGCCCGCATCGCCTCGGCGGAGATCACCGTCGCGACCCCGCCGAGCCGCAGGCTGGTCTCCAACGCCGCCTTGCCCGCGGTGAAGTTCAGGTTCACCGGGATCTTGCCGGCCGCCATCACCGCGAGATTCGTGATGAACGCGCCCGCGCCCGGGGGCAGCACGATGCCCACCCGCCGCTCCGGCACCGTCGCGCGGAGCCGGCGCGACAGCACCGCCACGGCGGCGTAAAGCTGCGCGCAGGTCAGCTCGCGGCGTGCCGCCGTGCGGTCGACCACCGCGGAGCGCCCCGGGTGCTTGGTGAGGGTCCGCACGCATTCGCGCCCGAGGTGGCGCTTGAGCGCCGGCCGCTCGTCGAAGGCCTTTTCGCCCAGCGCGAGCAGTTCGATCCGGGCCCAGGCCGTGGACACCTGCTCCCCCGGCACCGGCCGGCCGAACGCGATGAAGACGTGCGTCGGCAGCAGCCGGGGCGATTTCCAGAGGTATTTGTTGCCCGCAAACGAGAAGATCGACCCCCAGAGTCCGTCGATCGAGGCCGCCACGACCGGCGTGCCCGCCTGGCGCGCGATGAGCTCGAAGCCACGCTGGATTTCCATCAGCTGGCCCGTGCGCGAGATATGGCCCTCGGGGCAGATGCACACGACCTCGCCGCGCTTCAGCGCCGCGACCGCCGCCTTCATCCCTTCGCGCGGCTGCTCCGCCGAGATGCCGATGCAGCCCGATACCTCGAAGCACCAGTTGAAAAACGGATTTCGCCGCAGGCCCTTGTGCCCGATGAACCGGATCGGCCGCGGGCACACGAGCTGGAGCACCACCACGTCGACATAGGAGATGTGGTTGCAGATCAGCAGCACGCCGCCCTCGCGCGGCACGTGCTCGAGTCCGCTCGTGCGGACGCGGTAAAGCGCGCGCGCGATCAGGCTGGCGATCAGTTCGAGGAAAAACGGCAGGTAGGAACGCCGCCGGAAAAGAGGGGTAAGCATGGGCTCGGATAGGGTATGCCGGGAGCGGCGTTGCGATTTCAAAACTATTCCTCGCGCTCGACGATCAGGTGCCGGAAGCGGTGGTAGGAAAAACCGACCCAGAGCAGCACCACGCCCAACGCCACAAACGCCGCGATGCGATGCAGGGTCGAATCCAGATCGACGAAAAAGGCGCGCGCCACGCACACGGCCAGCCCCGCCAATCCGACGAGGCGATGCGGCCGGGATCGGGCCGCCAGTCCCGTCAAAAACAGCGCCGCCGCGCTTCCGCCGAGCCCGACCGTGGCGTAGGCGGCCAACGCGCCTTGTTGCGGCAGCCACAGCCACGCCGAAAGCAGCAATCCCGCGACGGCACCGCCCCAGCGCAGCATTCGCCGCGGACGCTCTGCCCAGCCGCAACCCAGCGGAAACGGCGCCCCCGCCGCCAGCCCAGTCACCGCGAGGATCGTCGCAAACGCCGCCCCCCAGCCCGGGGCGTTGCCAACGACTCCCGCACCATCACCGACGTGCAACGCGGCCCGCAGCCAGAGAAAGGCCAGCCCGCCCGCCAGCGCCGGTCGCGCCGCGTCCACGCCCAGGCGCCACGCCACGCCGGCCAGCCCCAATACGCCGCCGAGCGCCCAGAGTTCGGCGACACCCGCCTGCCGCGAGGCGAGTCCCGCGCCGACCAGCAGCGCGATCGCCACCTGCACGCCCGTCTCCGAATCTCGGCACCACGGCAGAAAACTCCCCGGCGCCCGCCCGATCCCCCGTCCCGCAAGCACCGCCGGCAGCCACACCGCGACAACCGCGACCCAACCCGCCGGTTGCGGCCCGACCTGCCACGCCGCGATACCCGCCGAAACCCAGAGCAACCACGAACCTTCGACCGCTCCTGCCGCCCCCCGCCGCGCGGCGAACGCAAACACCGCGAGCGCCGCCGCGACGAGCCCCGCGACGCGCGCCTCGCCGACCAGCATGCGATGCACGGCATACCAGGTGATCGCCGTCGCGAGCAGGGTGTGCACCACCGCCGCCCGCTCGCGCCACCCGCGCGTGCGGATCGACGCAAAGCGCCGATCCGGCTCGCGCCCCCAGAGCGCCGGAATCCACGCCGCCACCGTCGCCCCCCAAAGCCACGGCGACCGGCCCAGCGACCCTTCCCCGACGCCTAAACCGAATCCCAGCGCAAGCAACGGCGCCGCGGCGCCGGCCAGCGGCCAGCGCGGCGCCCTGCGTGCCCCGGCCGCCAAACCGCCGGCGAGCAGCGCGACGAGCGCCAGCGCCACGGAACCGGGCAAAGCCTTGAACAGCACCACCACCAACGTCCCGCCCGTCGCCGCCAGAATCCCCCGGCGCACCCCGCGGCACACGGTCGCATCCGCGGCCCGGCCCGCGCCGACGCCAGCCGTCCACGCCCCCGCCGCCAGCACCGCCATGTTGGCCCAGATCGCGGCCGAGGCGTGCCCGGACTTCGGATACTGCACCATCAGCCCGTGGGCGACGATCGCCACCACCGCGGCCGCGAGCCCCGCCTCCCGCCGCGCGCCCACCGCCATGCCTCCGCCCATCATCAGCGCCGCGAGCACCACGCTCGCCGCCGGCGCCGCGGGATGCATGGACCACGCCATCGCCGTCCCCGCCGCCAAGGCACCTGCCAATCCGGCCCCCGCCAGCGCCGCCGGGTCGGTCCACGCCAACCAGCGCCGCGCCGCGCCGACAAGCCCGACCACCCCGACCACAAAAACCGTCTCCGCCAATGTCGCTCCCGC
>JBILLY010000939.1:0-2528 GCA_044375835.1 Opitutaceae bacterium | reverse complement strand
GCTCTCTCCCGGCTTTTCCGCCGGGCCTTTGGCCCCCTCATTCTTGCTCTCCTCGCGGCTCTCACCGGCCGCTCCGCTCCCGCTTCGGCGCAAAAATCCGCCGATGCCGTCCGCGCCCTGGAGGCCCGCGGTCCCATCGTCGTCACCCTCGACGGCCAGCGCCGCGTGCTCCGGCTCGCGCCCCAACTCCTCGCCGTGCCCGGCGCCGTCGCCCCGAGTCTGCGCCTGCCGGCCGGCACCCGCGCCGTCTCGACCGACGCCGTGCGCCACTACGTCCAGTTGCCCGCCGGCGAGTCGCTGGGCCGCCTGCTCTCCACCCCGCGCGTCGCCGCCCTCGGCGATTCCCCGGGCCTCGCCGTCACCCCCGCGCTCGCCGAGCCCGTTTTCTTCGAGGCCGGCCGCACCGACGCTCCCGCCCGCTACGTCGCCACCGCCGCGCTCCTCCTCGTCGGCGCCGATGCCGCGGTCGCCGCCGCCCAAGCCGCCGCCTCGGGCGCCGTCGAAACCACCGCGACCGCCGCCCCCGACCTCTGGCTCCTGCGCTACGCCTCCGCCTACGACATGCTCGCCGCCGCCCACGGCCTCGAGCGCGCCGGGCTCGCCGTCGAACCCCAGTTCGCCCGCCGCCGCATCACCCGCGCCGCCCCCAACGACCCGCTCTACCCGCGCCAATTCTACTTCAAGAACACCGGCCAGAACCGCGGCACGCCCGGCGTCGACCTCAACATCGAGAGCCTCTGGCCCGCCGCCAGCGGCAGCGGCATCACCGTCGCCGTCGTCGACGACGGCCTCGAGCTCTCCCACCCCGACCTCGCCCCCAACGTCGCCACCGACGCCTCGCTCCACGCCAACATCCTCGGCGGCGGCAACGACCCCGTGCCCCCCGCCGACGCCAACCACGGCACCATCTGCGCCGGCTTCATCGCCGCCCGCGCCAACAACGGCATCGGCCTCACCGGCGCCGCCCCCCTCGCCCGCCTCCTCGGCATCCGCCTGCTCGGCGCCGACGTCACCGACGCCCAGGAAGCCGCCGCCTTCGGCTGGAAAACCGACGTCGTCCACATCTCCAGCAACAGCTGGGGCCCCGATGACGACGGCGCCACCGTCTCCGGCCCCGGCTCCGCCACCCTCGCCGCCCTGCGCGCCGGCGTCACCTCCGGCCGCGGCGGCCGCGGCGTCGTCTACGTCGTCGCCACCGGCAACGGCCGCGACTCCGGCGACCACGCCGGTTTCGACGGCTACTCCGGCAGCCGCTACGTCATCGCCGTCGGCGCCACCGACAACACCGGCAAACAGGCCGCCTTCAGCGAATCCGGCCCGCAGGTCCTCGTCGTCGCCGCCGGCCAGACTTCCGAGGGCGCCGACGAACAGCTCCTCGCCACCGACAACGTCGGCCCCCGCGGCAAAAACACCGCCGCCTCCCCCGCCGGCGACTACACCACCGAGGAAACCCAGGGCACCTCCTACTCCACCCCGCAGGTCGCCGGCCTCGCCGCCCTCATGCTCGAGGCCAACGCCCGCCTCGGTTGGCGCGACGTGAAGGAAATCCTGATCCGCACCGCCCGCCGCACCGACGCCACCGACAGCGACTGGCTCGTCAACGGCGGCGGCTTCCGCTTCAACCACAAATACGGCGCCGGCTTCGCCGATGCCGCCGCCGCCGTCGCGCTCGCCCGCACCTGGACCAACCTCGGCGCCGAGATCTCCGTTTCCCAGCAGTCCACCGCGACCGACGCGATCCCCGACAACACCGCCGCCGGTGCCACCCGCGCCCTCACCGTCACCGCCGCCGCCAACCTCCGCGTCGAGACCGTCGAGGTGACCGTCAACGCCACCCACGCCGCCCGCGGCCAGCTCCGTTTCGAACTCACCTCGCCCTCCGGCTTCCGCACCGTCCTCGGCCAACCCCGCACCCCCGACAAGACCGCCGACCTCCTCGACTGGACCTTCTCCACGCCGCGCTACTGGGGCGAAGCCGCCGCCGGCACGTGGACCGTGCGGGCCATCGACACCGTCACCGGCACCACCGGCTCCCTCGGCGCTGTGTCGGTCCGCATCCACGGCGCGCTCGCCACCGCCACGGCCCCCACCATCACGACCGCGCCCGCCAACGTCACCGCCGCCGTCGGCGGCACCGCCACCTTCTCCGTCGCCGCCACCGGCACCGGCCTCACCTACCAGTGGCGCCGCAACGGCACCGCCCTCCCCGGCGCCACCGCCGCGACGCTCACGCTCGCCAACGTCGCCGCCACCGACGCCGGTTCCTACGATGTCGTCGTGACCAGTGCCGGCCTCAGCACCACCAGCCCCGCCGCCACGCTCATCGTCGCCCCGGCCGGCCCGACCGCCCGCCTCGGCAACCTCTCCGTCCGCACCGGCCTCGCCGCCGAGCAGGCCCTCACCGTCGGCTTCGTCGTCAGCGGCGGCGCCAAGCCCGTGCTCATCCGCGCCATCGGCCCCACGCTCGGCGCGTTCGGTGTGGGCGGGGCGCACCCCCACCCCCACATAGAACGCTACGCCCGCGCCCC
>JBILLY010000711.1:0-3292 GCA_044375835.1 Opitutaceae bacterium | reverse complement strand
GAAAAGATGAAGGCGGGAAACGGCGGAAAGGGGGAAGGCGAAAGGCGGAAGGCGAAAGGCGAAAGGCGAAAGGCGGAAGGCGGAAGGCGGAGGGCGAACGGAGGGAAGTGGACGGTGGAGCGGAGGTCAGCGGGTGGGGGCCGGGGTGAAGGTGCGGGTGGCTACGTGCGGGGGTTTGGTGCGCGTTTCGAGGAGGGGGCGAGCGGGGTCGTGGTGGGGATTGGGGCCGGGGATCTCGGCGCCGCAGTCGCGCAGCCAGGCGCGGAGCTTGGCGTGAAGTTCGGCGGTGCGGGCGGGCTCGCGCGCGGCGAGGTCGACGGTCTCGCCGAGGTCGCGGCCGAGGTGGAAGAGCTCGAGGCGGGCGCCGCGGTGGTAGCGGCCGGCGGCGTCGAAGCGGTCGCCGAAATACTCGATCAGTTTCCAGTCGCCGTCGCGGATCACGGCGCAAGGGGTGGCGCCCCAGCGCAGATCGTAGAGCGGGAGATGCCAGAAGAGCGGGCGCGGCGCGACGGTGCGGCCGCGGAGCAGCGGCAAGAGGTCGGTGCCGTCGAGCGTGTGGCCGGCGGGCGCGGCGGCGCCGGCGGCGGCGAGCAAGGTGGGGAACCAGTCGACGACGTGGACCGGGGTGGCTTCGGTGCGGCCGGCGGCGACGGTGCCGGGCCAGCGGACGAGGCAGGGCACGCGGATGCCGCCCTCGTAGGGCGAGCCCTTGCCGGCGCGGAGCGGGGCGGAGGCGAACTCCTCGATCTCGACGCGGAGCTGCGCGACGGTGCCGGGGCCGGTGGTGAAGGGCGCTTTGTCGTAGATCTGGTAGACGCCGCCGTTGTCGGTGAGGAAGACGATGAGCGTGCGCTCGCGCAGGCCGAGTTCGTCGACGGCGGCGGAGAGGCGGCCGACGGAGGCATCGAGGTGTTCGAGCGCGGCGAGGTAGGTGGCGTTGTGCAGGCCGGTCTCGGGCGCGCCGGCGGCGCGGTGTTTGGCGACGAGGGCGGCGGGGGCGGAGACACGGCCGTGGACGGTGTGGTGCGCGAGGTAGAAGAACCACGGGCGCGCGCGGTGTTCGCGCATGAAGGCGATCGTCTGGTCGGTGAGGTAGTCGACGTGTTTGTCGCCCTCGTTGGGCGAGCCGGGGCCGGGCGGGGCGGCGAAGTCGAAGCCGTAGTGCGGGGCGGCGGCGGCTTTGAGGCCGTTGTAGTTGCCGTCGGCGTTGGTGGTGAGGTGCCATTTGCCGGCGGTGCCGGTGGCGTAGCCGGCGGCGCGGAGGGCGGAGGCGAGGGTGGGCGTGCCGCGCTCGAGGTTCTCGGCGTAGGGCGGCTCGGCGACGGGGGCCCAGGGCGAGCCATACCACGGGATGACGTGCCAGAGACCGGTGCGGGCGGTGTGGCGGCCGGTGAGGAGGGTGGCGCGCGTGGGCGTGCACTGCGGCATCACGTAGGCATCCGTAAAACGGATACCCTCGCGGGCGAGGCGGTCGAGGTGCGGCGTCCGGACCTGTTTGCTGCCGTAGCAGCTCAGGCTGCTCCAGCCCTGGTCGTCGGTGAGGATGAAGAGGATGTTGGGCGGCGCGGCGGCGACGGAGGCGGCGGGCAGCGCGGGCGGGCAAAGCAGAAAGGAGAAAGCAGAAAGAAGAAACAGTGCGGCGCGGGGCATGGCGGGGTGGGGGAGGCGCGATGGTGCGAAAGTCGGAAGGTGCGAAGGTGGGGACGTCGGAAATGCGGGAAATTGGAAAAGCGGAAAAGCGGGAAACTCGGGCGCAGGTGCGTCAGCGCAGGGAGACGGTGGCGGTGACGGGGTAGTGGTCGGAGGGGTAGCGGCCGTCGCGGTTGGTGCGGTCGATGGTGGCGGCGCGGGCGAGCCAGTGCGGCGTGTGGAAAATGAAATCGATGCGCGAGCCTTTCACCGTGCCCTTGAAACCATTGAAACTCGCCTCGTCGGGCGAGCGCACGGGGTGGAGGGCGCGGAAGGCGTCGGTCCAGCGGAGCGCGTCGGGCGCGGCGGGGCGGACGAACTCGGCGTAGGCGGGGGTGTCTTCGGTGATGTTGAAGTCGCCGCAGAGGAGGGCGGGGCCGCCGGCGGCGAGTTTCGGCAGGCGGGCGGAGAGGAGCTTGGCGGATTCGAGGCGGGCGACGGTGCCGCGGTGGTCGAAGTGGGTGTTGGCGAAAACGAAGTCGCGGCCGGTGGTGCGGTCGCGCAGTCGGACCCAGGTGCAGATGCGGGTGATGGCGGCGTCCCAGGACTTCGAGCCGGGGATCTCGGGCGTCTCGCTGAGCCAGAACGTGCCGCCGTCGAGGTGTTCGAAGCGGGCGGCGCGGTAGCCGACGAGGCACCATTCGCCGGCGCGGGCGCCGTCGTTGCGGGCGACGCCGGCGAAGCGGTGGGTGGATGCGAGGCGGGCGACGATGAGGTCGTGTTGGTCGGCGAGGACTTCCTGGAAGCCGACGAGGTCGGGGTTGAAGGCCGTCAGCGGGGTGAAGAAGAGTTCGATGCGCTTGGACCAGGCGTTGTCGCCGTCGGCGGCGGCGGAGAGGCGGACGTTGTAGGACATGACGCGGAGGTCACGGCCGTCGCGGGCGGCGGCGTTTTGTTCGGCGGCGCGGGTCGACTGCATGGTCAGCAAAAATCCGACGAGCGAGTGGACGGCGACGAGACAAAGGGGGCGGAGGCGCATGGGGTGAATTTTCGTGCAATGCAGCCGAAGGGGCGGGGCGAGGCGGCTTCCAACCTGAATGATTGGCACGGCGCGGCAATGCCGGGCTGAGGGGATGCGAACGAACGCGAAGGCAGACTCGGCTGCCTTCAGGGCGTGACGTCGCGGTCGGCGCCGGTCGCGACGGCGGTGGTGCGCCAGTTGAAGACGATCGTGAGCACGCGGAAAACAAACGTGACCGCGATGGCCACGACGGCGGCGGTCGTCGCGGCGAGGCCGAGATGGACGCTGAGGAACACGAAGGTCACCGCGCCGGCGACGGCGGTGAGGACGTAGAATTGGCCGGGTTTGAAGACGAGCGGCTCCTCGCGGACGATGATGTCGCGGAGCAGGCCGCCGCCGGCGGCGTTGATCACGCCGACGAGCACGGCGGCGGGGACGGCGAGGCCGGCGTGGAGGGCTTTCTGCGTGCCGAAGGCGGCGTAGGCGCCGAGGCCGGCGGCGTCGATCAGGGCGACAAGGCGATGGAAGCGTTTCACGTGGCCGCCGAAAAGGGCGCCGGCGATCGTGGCCGCGACGATGAGCTGGATGTAGCGGGCGTCGGTGAGGAGCGGCGTGGCTTCGCCGCTGGGAATGAAGACCCCG
>JBILLY010000712.1:0-3292 GCA_044375835.1 Opitutaceae bacterium | reverse complement strand
CGCTTTCCGCTCTACTGCAGGCGACTTCGTTCGATCCCCGCCAGCGGATGCAGCTGCGCGACTATTTCAATTCAGCGATCGATCGCGAGGCGCGAGAGCGCGCTGAAGCGGTTCGGAGCGCCCGCGGGGCGTGGCGGACAACTATGGATGGAGTGCGCGAGATCGCCGTCATGGCGGAGCTGCCCGCGCCGAGGCCCGCCCACATATTGCAGCGGGGCGCATACGACCAGCCGGGTGAACCGGTCTCCCGGGAGACGCTCTCCGCGCTGCCGCCGATGCCCGCTGATTTTCCTCGGAACCGCCTGGGGCTGGCGCGCTGGCTGACACTTCCGGACCACCCGCTTACGTCGCGGGTTCTGATGAATCGTCTTTGGGGCCAGTTTTTCGGGCGCGGCATCGTGGCATCGGTGGAGAATTTCGGCGCCCAAGGCGATCTCCCCACGCACCCCGAACTGCTGGACTGGCTCGCCCGGGACTTCATTGCCAGCGGCTGGGATTTCAAACGCGCCTGTCGCCAGATCGTATTGAGCGCGACGTATCGTCAGGATTCGCGCTCGAGCCGCGAATTGCGCGAGCGGGATCCCGAAAACAAGCTGCTCGCGCGTGGTCCCGCACGGCGGCTCAGCGCGGAGATGCTTCGGGATGCCGCGCTGGCCGTTGGCGGCATCCTGAGTCCGGAGGTTGGGGGGGCACCGGTGAAGCCGTATCAGCCCGAAGGCTCGATGTGGAGAGCCCTGAACAGCTTCCTCCCCGAATACGAGCGAGACTCCGGCTCGGCATTGCATCGGCGCTCACTTTACACGTTCTGGCGGCGCACGACGCCGCCTCCCAACATGCTTCTGTTTGATGCGGTGTCACGGGATGTCTGCGCAGCCCGCCGTCAGGACACCAGCACTCCTCTGCAGGCGCTCGTGCTCCTGAACGATCCCCAGTATGTCGAGGCCGCCCGTTTTCTCGGGGAGCGGATGCTCCGGGAGGGCGGCGGTAAGGTGCGATCGAGGGTTTCCTGGGCCTTCCGTGAAGTCGCGGCGCGGGAGGCGACATCGCAGGAGCAAGCAATCCTCGAGGCGCTCCTGGAAGAACAGGCGCGTCTCTTTGCCGAACGACCCGCGGAGGCGGCCAAATTGCTCAAAGTGGGCGACCTGCCGTCTCGCGCGGGCGCTTCGCCTGCGGAGGTGGCTGCCGCCACGACATTTGCCGGCGCACTCCTCAACCTCGATGCAGCGGTGATGCTGCGCTGAACCCATGCCCCCGCTCCCTTCTCCGCTGACCATCACGCGCCGTCACTTTTTCTCCCATGTCGGATTCGGATTGGGAGCCGCCGCGTTATCGTCCCTGCTGCCTCCGTCGCTAAGGGCGACCACCTCTGCCGGCGCGGGCCTGCCCCACTTTGCGCCGAAGGCAAAGCGCGTCATCTGGCTGTTCATGTCCGGCGGCCCATCCCAGCAGGATCTCTTCGACCACAAGCCGCTCCTGCGGGAGTTGAATGGTCAGCCTTTGCCCCCCGAGGTTCGCGGCGCGCAGCGGTTGACCAGCATGAGCGGCAATCAGGCGATCCTGCCCCTGGCTGGCTCGCACTATGATTTCAAACAGCACGGGCGAAGTGGCGCCTGGGTAAGTTCGCTCCTGCCACACACGGCGAACATCGTCGACGACCTGTGTTTCGTGAAGTCCCTGTGGACGGAGGCCATCAACCACGATCCCGCGATCACGTTTTTCCAGACCGGCGCAGAAATCGCCGGCAGACCGAGCATGGGATCATGGGTTACTTACGGGCTGGGATCGGAAAACCGCAATCTTCCCGCGTTCGTCGTGCTGGTGACCAAGAAGCCCACGGACCAACCGCTCTATGCCCGGCTTTGGGGCAACGGTTTTCTCGAATCACAGCGCCAAGGCGTGCGGTTCTCCTCCGGCAAAGATGCGGTTTTCTACCTGACCAATCCGGATGGCGTTTGCGCGAGCGGACGCCAAGCCTTGCTGGCCAAACTGGGCGATTTGAACCGGCTCGCTTATCAGGCCGAACTCGATCCGGAGATCGAGGCGAGAATCGCGAATTACGAGATGGCGTTTCGGATGCAGGCGAGCGTTCCCGAAGTGACCGATCTCTCCCACGAGCCTGACTCGGTTCGCGAGCTTTACGGTCCGGAGGTAAACCAACCGGGGACCTTCGCAGCGAACTGCCTTCTCGCCCGCCGGTTGGCGGAGCGCGATGTCCGCTTCGTGCAGCTCTACCATCCGGGTTGGGATAATCACCTTTCCCTACCGCAGAACCTCCCCAAACTGGCGGCCGAGGTCGACCGGAGTTGCGCCGCGCTTGTCACCGATCTCAAACAGCGTGGATTGCTCGACGATACGCTGGTGGTCTGGTGCGGGGAGTTCGGCCGCACGAGCTACTCGCAAGGCAAGCTCACCCGGGAAACCTACGGGCGCGACCATCACCCGCGCTGCTTCACGGGCTGGCTTGCGGGTGGGGGCGTGAAACCGGGAATAACCTACGGTGCCACCGATGACTACGGCTACAATCTGGTCGATGCGCAGGGCGCGCGACTGGAACCGCGGAAGGATCGACTCACGCGCGGAGCCGTGCACGTCCACGATCTCCAGGCCACGATGCTTCATCTGCTCGGTCTGGACCACACGCGTCTCACCTATCCATTCCAAGGCCGGCGCTTCCGCCTGACCGATGTGCACGGCCACATCGTAGAGGATATTCTCGTCTGAACTGAGTCTGCCCCGCCGGTCATGCGCCGGACGAGAGGACGCGACGGCGAAACTCGGACGGTGTCGCGCCCACCCGCTGCTTGAAGAGCCGCGAGAAGTAGAACAAATCGGGCACACCCACGGCCGCGGCGATCTCTCCGATCGTCAGCCCGGTCGTGGCGAGCAGTTCCCGGGCGCGTTCCAGCTTTACGCCGATCGTGAACGCCTGCGGCCGCTGTCCGGTCACGGCCGCGAAGGTCCGCGAAAAATGGCTGACGCTGTAACCGAACTCGCGCGCCAGTTCGGCGACGGTGGGGGCGCCGGCGGGATCGTGGCGGATCCGCGCGGCGGCGGCGTGCATGCGCTCGGTGTGTTCGGCGGAAAGTCCGGCGAGGAGCGGCCGGCCATGGGTCGACTCCCGCACCAGCTCCCGGAGCAGGGCGGCGAAGAGGTGATTGGCCGAGTCGAGTCCGGCGGGCTCGGCCCGGACGGCGAGGATCATCTGCATGAGCGTATCCGCGAAGCCGAAATGCCGGACCACGACGTGGGAAAACGGCGGCTCGAACGGAGCCGGGCGCGCGCGTCGGTCCCG
>JBILLY010000710.1:0-3297 GCA_044375835.1 Opitutaceae bacterium | reverse complement strand
GCTGCGCCTGGAGTTTCTCGATGGCGCGGCCGACGCCGGTGCTCTCGGTGTAGTATTGGGTGGGGCGGCGACGGGAGGCGGCGTCGGCGATGAGCTGGGTGCCGTGGGTGGTGGTGTCGCTGGAGAGGACGACGCTGGAGTCGTCGGTCTTGAGCATGAGGTGGCCGTGGACGTCGCGGAGGTGGCGGAGTTTGGCGCCGGGCTCGGGTTTCACGGCCTGGAAGCCGTGGCCGAGGAGCGGGAGGAAGACGGTGGCGGCGGTGAGGGCGATGGCGGCGGGGGCGCGGGTGGCGTTGAGCCAGACGAGGCCGACGACGAGCAGGGCGGCGGAGGCGAGGGGGAACTCGAGCGGCTGGGCGAGGACGGCGGGCAGAACGACGGCGGCGAGCAGGCCGCCGAGGACGCCGCCGGCGGCGAGGCCGAGGTAGAAGCGCTCGGGGCGATCGGCGGGGCGGAGGCCGTGGAGGAGGGCCTGGCCGAGGAAGCTGCCGGCGGCGGCGAGGGAGAGGAGGGCCCAGACGCGGGTGGAGTTGACGGTGGCGGCGCCGAAGCCCTTCACGAGCATGTAGGCGGTGAGCGAGACGAGGAGCCACGCGACGGTGGCGATGGTCATCCAACGCTGCCAGCGGCCGGAAAACGTGACCATAAACGCGAGCAGGTAGAGACCGAAGGGGCCGACCCAGGCGACGGGGCCGGCGCCGAGTTCGGCGGAGACGTGGTAGGTGGCGCCGAGCATCGCGACGGTGGTGAGGGCGCTGAGGCCGAGCCAGGCGAGGGCGTGAAGAAGCGGAAAGGGCGGTGCGGTCGGAGAAGGGGAGACGGGGAGAGCGGGAGAGGGAGAGGTCGAGCTCGCGGCGGCGGCGGGGCGGGAGACGGTCCACGCGGCGAGGGCGAGGGCGGCGGCTACGAGGACGAAGAGGGCGTGCCAGAGCATCGATTGCTCGCTGAGGCGCAGGCGGGGCTCGATGACGAAGGGGTAGAGCAGGAGGGCGAGGAGGCTGCCGCCGTTGGAGACGGCGTAGACGTAGTAGGGGACCTCGGCGCCCTGGCGGCGGAGCCAGGCGGTGGCGAGAGGCGAGACGCTGAAGAGCAACACCATCGCCGGGAGGCAGGAGAGGGTGAGGCGCCAGACGACGCGGCCGATGCCGGCGGCCTCGGCGGCGGTGTCGGAGGGAAGATGATACGAGACGACGGCGAAGAGCGCGAGGGCGGCGGTGCCGGCGGCCTGGTGGAGCAGCGGGCGGCGCAGGAGCCAGGCGGCCCAGGCGTAGCCGAGCAGCAGGGCGCATTGGAAAAACACCATGCAGCCGAGCCAGGTGCCGGCCGTGCCGCCGTAAATCGGCAGGAGGCGCTTGCCGAGCATCGGCTGGATCAGAAACGAGAGGAACGCGGCCAGCGGGACGGCGCCGAGCAGGAGAGCGGGGAGCGCGCGGACGAGGGTGGGCGTGAGGGCGCCGGTGGCGGAGGGGGGCATGAAAGGCGGACGGTCGAAAGGCGAAAGGCGGAAGGCGAAAGGCGGAAGGCGAAAGGCGGAAGGCGGAAGGCGGAAGGCGGAAGGCGGAAGGCGGAGGGCGGAGGGCGGAGAAAGAAGAAGGAAGAAAGAAGAAAGAAGAAACCCGGCGGGGCGGGCGATCAGCCGCGGGCGAGGGCGGCGAGGGCGCGGGCGGGGGAGGCGGCGATGGCCGGGTAGGCTTCGCAGGGCGTCCAGCAATTGGGGCAGCGTGCCTCCGTGATGGCTTTCCGGATACCGGCGCGGCGCGCGGCGTCGAGGATGGGCGCGAGGGCGTAGGCGTGGTCGCGGATGTTGCCGAGCGGCTTGTCCCAGATGGTGCAGGGGTAGACCTCGCCGAGCTCGCTCAGGTAGGCGGTGGAGAGGAGGGCGGAGCAGCCGATGCCGGTGCGGCCCTCGGCGAGGTAGCGCATGGCCTCGGAGCGGTAGATGCGCTCGATGGCGCGCATCGCGAGCGAGCCGCCGTGCTTGGGCTGGCGGGCGGCGAAACGGAGGGCGGCGGCGATCTCGGCGCGGTGCTCGGGGCCGCCGAAGCTGGCGGTGGACGGAGACGGGGAAGACGGGGACGGGGAGGACGGAGAGACGGAGAGAGGGAGAGACGGAGAGGGAGCGGCGGCGGGCGCGGCGGGGGCGGGCGGCGCGGAGACCGCCGGCGATGTGGCGGCGGGCGGGGTGTTGCCGTAGTAGTGTTGGGAGAGGTGGGGGATGTTGAGGTGGAGGCCGCTCCAATCGAGCGGGGCTTCGCGGCGCTCGGCGAGGGCGGCGTTGACGGCGGCGAAGGTGTCGGCGACGAGCTCGGTGGCGGTGCGGCCGGTGGAGGCGCGGTGGCCGTGGAGGGTCATGCCGACGAAGACGTTTTCCTCCCCGATGAGGCGGCGGACGGCGACGTAGGTGTCGATCGCGTGGGCGAAGTCGTGGCGGATGCCGCGGAGGCGGTCGTTGAGTTCGGGCGGGCCGTCGACGGAGACGGTGACGACGAGGCGGGCGCGGACGGAGGCGCGGAGTTCGCCGACCATGCCGGCGATGCGGCGGGTGGCGAGGCCGTTGGTGGGGAAGTGGACGAGGAGGAGATCGGGGCAGGCGGCGGCGAAGGCCTGGACGACGGGGACGAAGTCGGGGCGGTCGGTGGGCTCGCCGCCGGTGAAGTCGATCCAGTGGAGAAACGGGTTGGCGCGGGCGAAATGGCGGATCTCGTCGAGGGAAAGTTCGCGGTCGAGGGCGCCGGGGGTGTCTTTGACTTTCCAGATGTCGCAGTAGACGCAGCGGCTGTGGCAGCGCTTGGTGACGACGAAGACGAGTTTCGACGGCGGCGCGGGGCGTTCGAAGGCTGCACCGGCGGTGCGGAGGGCGAAGCGGGACCAGGAGTAGAGTCGGCTCATGGTTTCGCGGCGGGCGGGGCGGCGGGCGGGGTCGTGAAGGCGGCGCGGGCGCGGGCGAGCTGGACGTCGAGGTCGGTGTCGGGGCGGATCTCGGCGGGGCCCTTCCCGCCGAAGCGCGCGACGGCTTCGGGGGTGTCGAGGCGCCAGAGGGCGAGCTTGTAGGCCTGGCTGGTGGTGCGGACGACTTCGCGGGCGGAATGGGTGGCGAGGTGGGTGGCGATTTCGCGGGCGAGGACGGGCTCGGCGTTTTGCCAGAAGCCCCAGTGGTAGTAGATGCCGCCGGGATACTGGACCTGGAGTTCGCGGAGTTCGGTGCGGAGGAGGTTGTCGACGACGAACCACTGCGAGGAGTTGATGTGTTGCAGGTGCCACATGCACGGGTCCGAGGAAACGACGAGGGAGCCTTCG
>JBILLY010000039.1:0-13517 GCA_044375835.1 Opitutaceae bacterium | reverse complement strand
AACCGTGAGAGGGTGAACTCGGGGAGGAGACGAGGCCGTGCGGGGCGCGCTCGACAGTTAACGCCCAACGCTTGGGTGGGCGGCGGGCGGGGAGGGCACGCGGCGCGCGCGGGGCGGACCGGTCGGCGGCGGCGCGCGCGCGGAGGGACGGATCGCGGAGGCGGATCGACCGTCAGTTGGCGCCGGCGCAGCCGGGGGCGATTCGTCGACGCGGGGAACGCGCGGTCACTCGACCGTGAACCACTGGACTTCGACGCGGCGGTTTTTCTCGGCGTCGGTGCCGGCGGGTTCTTCCCAGCCGCGGCCGACGGTTTCGAGGCGGGCGGGCGCGACGGCGAGTTTCTCGGTGAGGACGCGGCGGATCTCGACGGCCCGGCTCTTCGAAAGCTCCATGGCTTTGAGGGCCATCTGGCGGACGAAGGGCTCGCCGCCCTGTTTGCGGAAGGCGTCGACCATGGCGTTGTCGACGTGGCCGCGGAGCAGGATCGTGGAGCCGGGGCTGACCTGGAGCAGGCGTTTGGCGGAATTGGGCTCGAAGAGGAAGCGGATGTCCTTGGTGAGAAGCGGGTCGCCCTCGAGGGCGCCGGCGGTGGCGCTGCGGATGGGGGCGATGGCGATCTGCTGGCCGGCGAAGGCGCCGGCGGCCTGGAGCGCCTTGAGGTGGGTGGCGTCCATGTAGCGGTCGGCGTCGACGGGTTGGTCGATGAGCGGGCCGTAGGCGAGTGTAGCCGAAGAGTAGATACCGGCGAAGCTGCCGGCGGCGTCGATCGCGCCGGAGTAGAAGGCGAGGTTCTCGGGCAGATTGGAGAGGTGGACTTTGGCGAGTTCGGCGCGGGTCTTGTCGGCGTCCCACTTGAAGGCGCGGGCGAGGACGGGGAGGTGGGGCGCGGGGTTGTCGCGGACGAGGCGGTTGCCCTCGAGCACACCGGCGACGAGGCCGGCGACGAGTTTGGGGTTCGCGGCGGCGAAGCCTTTGTTGACGACGAGAATGTCGGCGACGATGAGGAGATTTTTGTTGGTGGTGAGGAGCGTGGCGGCGCCTTTGGAGGCGTCGACGACCTCGGTGGTCTTGGGCGCCCAGGTGACGCAGCCGGCGAGCTGGGTGCCGCCGGCGAGGAGGTTTTTCAGGAAGAGATCGCCGGCGGTGAAGGCGTCTTTGGCGAAGAGGAGGTTGACCTTGTCGGGCTGCGGGCGGGCGTCGGGGGACGGCAGCATGTGGACGCCGAGGCCGGCTTCCTGGGCGAGGTAGCGGATGAAGAAATCGGACTCGGTGAACTGCGAGGTGACGAGGGTGCGGCCCTTGAGGTCGTTGATGCGGCGGATGTCTTTGCGGACGACGAGGCCGTCGGCGCCGCGGGAGAAACCGATCTGGACGGGAGCCGTGACCTGGAAGTTGCGGCAGTAGGCGGTGAGGACGTCGACGGTGGTGGCGGAGGCGGCGATGCGGCCGGTGTTGAGGGCGGGCCAGCTCTCTTCCTCGCTGAGTTTGAGGCGGACCTTGAAGCCGTGCTGGCGGAAGAAGACGGAGTTTTCGGAGGGCTCGAGGCCGCCGTTGGCGACGACGAGGCCGGCGTAACCGGCGTATTCGCTGAGCTCGAGGTCGACGATGTTGTCCTTGGGCACGTAGGTGCCGGCGGGCGGCAGGATGGGGCAGGCGACGAGCGGGGCGAGGAAGTCGGCGGCGTCGAGTTTGGCGGCGCCGGATTTGGCGGCGGCCGGGCCCGCGGCGGGCGCGGCGGCGGCGGCGGTCGGAGCGCCGGGCTTGAGGCGATCCCACCACTTGAAGATGCCGATGCCGGCGGTCGCGAGGATGAGGAGCGTGAGGACGAGTTTGCCGCGGGCGGTCATCGGATTTTTTGATTTTGGATTGTCGATTGCGGTTGGGCGCGCGGAGAGGCGGCGGGTGGGCGGACGGGTGGCGGCCGGCGGGGTGGAGGGCGCGGCGTGGCCGGGCGCGAAAGAGAAGGCGGACGGCGGGCGGCCGCGAGGGTGGCGGAGAAGGGGGAGGCCTGGTCGGGGAACCGGGCCGCGGTCTTACTCGGCGATCTTTTGGCGCTCGGGGGCGGCGGCCGCGGGTGCGGTGGCGGCGGGTTGCACCATGCCCATCTTTTTCTGGTATTCCTTGAAGAGGAGCGCGCCGCGGGCTTTGCGCATCTCCTGCTGCCGCTGGATGGAGGAGCCCATTTCCTTGGCGAGATCGAGGGTGGCGCGCATCTGGCCCTCGCCGCCGGCGGCGGCTTGGCGAAGTTGCTGCATGGATTGGCCCATCTCGCCGCCCATCATGCCCTGACGCTCGGTGATGGAGCCCTTCATCATGCCGGCGAGCTGCTCGAGGTTGCGGCCGACGGCGACCTTGGCCTTCACGGCCTCGAATTCGCGCTGGAATTTTTGGATTTCGCGCAGGCTGTTGGCGATGATCTCGGTGTTCTGTTTGTAGAGGGCCTCGAGGCTTTCGAGCTGGGCGGTGTTTTCGGCGATCTCGCTTTCGACGGCGCCGAGTTCCTCGGCGAAGTGGGCGCCGTTGGCTTCGTCGTTCGAGGCGGCGGCGGCCTGGAGGAGGCCCTGGAGTTCGGCCTTCTGTCGCTCCTGGCGTTTGACCTGGTCTTTGAGGAGGGCGATCTGACCGGCGAGCTGGCCGTTGGCGTAGTGGGCTTTCTCGGCCTTGGCCTTGGAGTCGCGGATGCCGCGCTCGACGACGGCCTGGTTGATGGCATCGGTCTCGGTGGCCTGTTCGGCGACGAGGCCGAGCCAGATGAAGACACGTTTGAAGGCGCGGAAGAAACCCATGGGAGGAGGCGGTTGGTGGTTGGTGCGGTGCGGAAAGGCGGCGGGCGGCGGCGCGGCGGAAACACACGCGGGCCACGATGGGCGCGGGTTTTAGCACGGAGGGGGCGGCGCGCAAATTACATTTCCGGGAGGCGAATCCACGGTGGGGCGCGGCGCGGCGGCGGGGCGCGAAATACCGGGCGGCGGAGGGATTGCGCCCGGCGGGCGGGCGGGCATCGTGCGCGGTATGGCGATGTGGTGGCGGATCGGATGGTGGATCGGCGCGGTGCTCGCGGCGGGGTGGACCGCGGGGGCGGCGGAGGCGCGCGCGAGCAAGCCGGAGACGAAGCGCGCGATCGCGGCGACGATCGAGGGGCAGCTGGCGGCGTTCCGGGCGGGCGACGTGCCGGCGGCGCATGCCTTCGCGGCGGCGGAGTTGCGGGCGCAGAAGCCGGCGGCGGTGTTTGCGGAGATCGTGCGCACGAATTACCCGGAGATCTGGGCCAACACGGCGGCGGAAGTCGGCGTGGTCTTCGACGACGGCGAGCGCGCAACGGTGACGGTGCAGGTCACGGGGCCAAGCGGGCGCGCGGCCTACGACTATACCCTGAAGAAGGAGGCGGCGGGCTGGCGGATTTTCGGCGTGCTGCGGCGGGCGGTGAAGGCGAAGGATCGGGCGTAGGGGCCCGGAACCGCGGAAGCCGGCGGGGCGGGGCGCGACGCGGACGGCGGCCGGCGGCAAAAACGGCGAAAAGGGAAAAAAGTAGCTGCGGCCGGCCGGCCGGTGGTTCGACCCGCCGGCACCCGCCCCCATGAAGAACCTCTCCATTTCGCAGCGTCTGTTCGTGCTTCTCGCCGGTCTGGTGGCGGCGTTGGTCGCGGCCGGGGTCTTCGGCCACCTCGCGCAGGCGCGCGAGCAGGAAGCCGGCGAACGGCGCGATGCGGCGCTGCAGCAGGCCGAGCGGATCCGCTACGCGATGCTGGGGATGGGATACGGCATGCGCGGCCTGTTGGTCTCGGCGACCCCGGAGGCGGAGCAGAAATACAAGGACGACGCCGACGAGGATTTCCTGAAGGCGGTGGCGGACGCGCGGAAGATCATCGGGGACCGGCCGGACCTGCTGGCGGCGCTCGAGGCGATCGCGGAATTCGACGAGAAGAAGACGCACGCGAGCGAGACGCGGTTCGTCGAGCTGGCGGGGCGCGACCGGGAGGCCGCGCTGGCCTACTACCGGTCCGACTACCTGCCGACCCGCAAGGAGCAGCAGAAGCTGGTGGAGCGGTTCGTGGCGCTCACCCGCGACGAGATGAACGCCGAGACCGCGCGCGCGCACACGCTCGCGCTGGGGGCGCGCTGGTTTGCCGCAATCGGCGTCGCGGTCGCGGCGCTGGCGGCGTGGTTCGTGGCGCGCTCGCTGAGCCGGCCGATCGAGGCGCTGGGGCGGGCCGCGACGCGCGTGGGCGAAGGCGATCTGGAGGCGGAGCTGCCGGAGCGCGGCACGGCGGACGAGATCGGCCAGCTCACGCGGTCGTTCGCGCGCCTGGTGGCGACGTTGCGGACCTTCAGCGCGGCGGCGAACCGGGTGGCGGCGGGCGATCTGACGGCGGAATTCAAACCGCAGTCGGAGCGCGACACGATGGGCCTGGCGCTGGCGGAGATGTCGCGGAAGCTCGCGGGTCTGGTGGGCGAGGTGCAGAAGTCGAGCGTGCTGGTGGCGTCGGCGATCAACGAAGTGGCGGCGACGGCGAAGCAGCAGCAGACGACGGCGAACGAAGTGGCGGCGACGACGACGGAGATCGGCGCGACGGGGAGGGAAATTTCGGCGACGGCGAAAGACCTGGCGCAGAACGTGGCGCACGTGAGCGACGGGGCGCACCAGGCGGCGACGCTGGCGGACAGCGGCCGGGACGGGTTGACGCGGATGGACGAGACGATGAAGCGGGTGACGGACGCGGCGGGCGGGATCAACGCGCGGCTGACGGTGTTGAACGACAAGGCGGCGAACATCGGCTCGGTGGTGACGACGATCGCGAAAGTGGCGGACCAGACGAACCTGCTGTCGCTGAACGCGGCCATCGAGGCGGAGAAGGCGGGCGAATACGGCCGCGGGTTCGCGGTGGTGGCGACGGAGATCCGGCGGCTGGCGGACCAGACGGCGGCGGCGACGGTGGACATCGAGCAGCTGGTGAAGGAAATCCAAAGCGCGGTGACGGCGGGCGTGATGGGGATGGACAAGTTTTCCGAGGAGGTGCGGCGCGGGGTGGCGGACGTGGCCAAGGTGGCCGGGCAGCTGGAGCAGATCATCCAGCACGTGCAGGCGATCACGCCGCGGATCGGGGCGGTGAGCGAGGGCATGCAGGCGCAATCGAGCGGGGCGCAGCAGATCAGCGAGGCGCTGACGCAACTCGGCGAGGCGGCGCGGCAGACGGCGGAATCGCTGCGGCAGAGCAACGACACGGTCGAACGACTCGACCAGGCGTCGCGCGGCCTGCGCGGCAGCGTGGAAAAATTCAAACTGCGGGCCTGAGCGCCGGCGACGACGGACGCATGACCGACGGGCACGGAGCAACGAGCGGGGACCGCGGCCGGGCGCGGCGCGGGTCGGGCGCGGCCGGGGCGTGAGGCGGGCGGACGATGTTGTTCATTCTCTTTCAACTCGGGGCGGATCGCTACGCGCTGGCGGCGGGCCGGGTGGCGGAGGTGTTGCCGCTGGTGGCGTTGAAGGCGTTGCCCGGCGCGCCGGCCGGGGTGGCGGGGCTCATGGACTACCGCGGGGCGGCGGTGCCGGTCGTGGACTTGAGCGCGCTGGCGCTGGGGCGGCCGGCGGAGGCGCGCGTGAGCACGCGGGTGCTGGTGGTGCGCCACGGGGCGGACGGCGGCGACGGGCGGCTGCTCGGCCTGATCGCGGAGCGGGCGACCGGGACGATCGCGCTGCGGCCGGAGGATTTCCAGGCGACGGGCGTGGCGAACGACGGGGCGCGCTACCTCGGGCCGGTGGCGGCGCACCCGGGCGGGCTGATCCAGCGGGTGGAACTCGAGGCGCTGCTGACGCCGGGGCTGCGGGCGGCGTTGTTTCCGGCGGAGGCGGGCCGATGAGCGGGGAGATGCACGCGGTGGAAACGTGGCTGCGGGCGCACGCGGGGCTCGAGGCGCCGAGCCTCGGGGCGGGGGCGGTGGCGCGCGCGGCGCGCGACCGCATGGAAGCGCTGGGGTGCGCGGGTGCGGCGGACTACGTGAAGCGGTTGCAGGAGGACGAGACGGAGCGCCGGTGCCTGCTGGACCGCGTGGTGGTGCCGGAGACATGGTTTTTCCGCGAGCCGGCGGCGCTGGAGGCGCTGGCGCGGCATGCGGTGGAGACGTGGGGGCCGGCGCACCCGGGCGCCGTTTTCCGGGTGTTGAGCGTGCCGTGCGCGAGCGGCGAGGAGCCGTATTCGCTGGCGATGGCGCTGCTTGCGGCGGGTTGGCCGGCGGAGCGGCTGCGGATCGACGCGGTGGACATCAGTCCGGGCAACCTGGCGCGCGCGGCGGCGGGGAGCTACGGGCGGAATTCGTTCCGCGGCGCCGAGCTCGCGTTTCGCGACCGGTGGTTGACGGCGACGGCCGACGGGCGCTGGCAGGTGGGCGAGGCGGTGCGGGCCTGCGTGCGGTTCGAGGCCGGGAATCTGGTGGCGGAGGATTTCGCGGCCGGGCGCGGACGCTACGAGGCGGTGTTGTGCCGAAATTTGCTGATCTATTTTTCCCGCGAGACGCAGGTGCGGGCGGCGGGCGTGCTGGAGCGGCTGCTGGCGCCGGAGGGGTGGCTGGCGGTGGGGCCGGCCGAGGCGGTGCCGATGCTGGAGCAGGGCTTCGCGGCGCTGCGGGTGCCGGGGGCGTTTTTGCTGCACAAGCCGGCGGCGGGCCCGACGGCGCCGGGGCGCACGGTGGCCGCGGCGGGACGGACGACGGAGGGTTTTTCGATCGCCGCGCGCGGCGTGGCGCGGATGCCCGCGGGCGCGGCGGCCCGGCCGGCCGGGGCGGTTTCGCCCGCGGTGCGGCCGCGGCAGGCGGCGGCGCCCGGGCCGGCGGCGGCGTATCCGACGATCGGCGACGTGCGGGCGTTGGCGGATGCGGGGCGGCTGCGGGAGGCGGCGGAGGTCGGGGCGCGGCTGCGGGAGAGCGACGGGGGCTCGGCCGAGCTGCTGTTCCTGCTCGCGGTGGTGGCGGAGGCGGCGGGCGACGCGCGCGGGGCGGAGGAGTTTCTGCGCAAGACCCTCTACCTCGAACCGGGGCACGCGGAGGCGCTGGCGCACCTGGCGTTGCTGGCGGAGAAACAAGGCGACCTGCGCGGGGCGCGGACGCTGCGCCAGCGGGCGCAGCGCGCGCTGGAACGGGGGGCGGCATGAACGGCGGCGGGACGCACGACTGCCGGCGGCGCATCGGGACCTGGGGCGACCGGAGCTGCCCGGAGCTGGCGCGGCACGTGCACTGCCGCAATTGCCCGGTGTATTCCGAAAACGCCGCGCGCCTGCTGGATGCGCCGGCGCCGCCCGCCTACCTGCGCGAAAACGCGCGGCACTACGCGCGGGCGAAGACGGCGGCGAAGCCGGGCGCGCGGTCGGCGGTGGTGTTCCGCCTGGGGCGGGAGTGGCTGGCGCTGCCGACGACGAGTTTCCGCGAGATCGCGACGCCGCGGCCGATCCACTCGCTGCCGCACCGGCGGGAGCGGACGGTGCTGGGCGTGGCCAACGTGCGCGGGGAACTGCTGGTGTGCGTGTCGCTGGCGGCGGCGCTCGGTCTCGACGGCGGGCCGGGCGCGGAGGCGCGGCTGGCGGTGATCGGGCGCGGGAGCGACCGCTTCGCGTTTCCGGCGGACGAGGTGGCGGGGTTGCACCGGTTCGACGACGCGGAGCTGGCGCCGGTGCCGGCGACGCTGGCGCACGCCCGGGCGGTCCACACGCGCGGCGTGCTGGCCTGGCAGGGCCGGGCGGTCGGGGTGCTCGACGACGAGCTGCTGTTCCACACCCTCAACCGCAGTCTCGCATGAGCGGCGGCCTGGGCGATTTCTCGATGACCGAGCTGTTCCGCATGGAAGCGGACACGGCGCTGGCGGCGCTCACGGAGGGCTTGCTGGCGCTGGAGCGCGGGGACGCGTCGCCGCTGGAAGCGATGATGCGCGCGGCGCATTCGCTGAAAGGGGCGGCGCGGATCGTGGGGCTCGGCGCGGCGGTGCGGGTGGCGCACGCGATGGAGGATGTGTTTGTGGCGGCGCAGCGCGGCGACGTGACGCCGGGGCGCGCGCACGTCGACCGGCTGCTGGCGGGCGTGGACCTGCTGTCGCGGATCGCGCGGTCGAGCGACGCCGAGGCGGCGGCGTGGGACGCGGACCGGAAAGCGGAGATCGACGCGTTTCTCGACACGCTGGCGCGGGTGGTGGCGGGCGAGAGTTTGCCGGCGGCGGCGGCGGCCGACGCGAGCGCGGCGCAGCCGCCGGCGATGCTTCCGGTGCAGGCGGCCGCGGAGCCGGCCAAGGCGGACGCGGTCCGGGGCGACGCGGCCGGGGCGGCGGAGGCGCGCGTGTTGCGCGTGACGGCGGACCATCTCAACCGCCTGCTCGGGCTGGCGGGCGAATCGCTGGTGGAATCGCGCTGGGTGCGGCCCTACGGGGCGTCGCTGCTGCGGCTGAAGCGGCTGCAGCAGGAGCTGGCGGGGGCGCTGGACCAGCTGCGCGACCAGGTGGACGCCGGGGCGCCGGCGGAGCGGCTGAAGGAGGCTCTCGGCGAGACGCAGCGGCGGCTCGGGCGGGCGCGGGACGCCTTGGCGGAGCGTCTGGTGGAACTGGATACGTTCGAGCGGCGGTCGACGAACCTGGCGCACCGGCTCTACGGCGAGGCGCTGGCGGTGCGGATGCGGCCGCTCGCGGACGGGGTGGCGGGCTTGCCGCGGATGGTGCGCGACGTGGCGCGGCAACTCGGCAAGGACGTGCGTTTCGAAGTGGTCGGCGAGGACACGCAGGTGGACCGAGACATCCTGGAAAAACTCGAGGCGCCGCTCGGGCACCTGCTGCGCAACGCGGTGGACCACGGCATCGAGCCGGCGGCGGTGCGCGCGGCGGCTGGAGGTGCGGCACCGCGCGGGCCTGTTGCTGGTGACGGTGAGCGACGACGGCGGGGGGGCGGACATCGAGCGCATCCGGGCGACGGTGGTGCGGAAAAAACTCGTGACGCCGGAGATGGCGCCGCGGCTGGGCGAGGCGGAGCTGCTGGAGTTCCTGTTCCTGCCGGGCTTCTCGATGCGGGACACGGTGACGGACATTTCCGGGCGCGGCGTGGGCCTCGACGTGGTGCAGAGCATGGTGAAGGCGGTGCGCGGGACGGTGCGGGTGGCGTCGGCGGCCGGGCGCGGGATGCGTTTCCAGCTGCAGCTGCCGCTCACGCTCTCGGTGGTGCGCGCGCTGCTGGTCGAGGTGGCGGGCGAGCCCTACGCGATCCCGCTGGGGTTCATCGCGCGCACCGTGCGCGTGCCGGAGAGCGACGTGGCGTCGACGGAAGGGCGGCCGCACTTCGCCTTGGGCGACCGGCGCGTGGGGCTGGTGACGGCGCACCAGGTGCTGGGCCGGGCCGGCGGGCCGGCGGGCGGAGAGCTGCCGGTGGTCGTGATCGGCGAAGGCGAGCAGCGCTACGGGCTCGTGGTGGACCGTTTCGTGGGCGAGCGGGAGCTGGTGGTGCAGCCGCTGGACCCGCGGCTGGGCAAAGTGCAGGACATCGCGGCGGGGGCGTTGCTGGAGAACGGCGCGCCGGTGCTGATCCTGGACGTCGAGGATGTGGTGCGCTCCGTGGAGAAGATCGCGGCGGGCGGCCGGCTCGAGGCGGTGCGCGCGCACGCGGCGACGGCGGCCGCGGGGGCGCGCAAGCGCGTGCTCGTGGTGGACGATTCGCTGACGGTGCGGGAACTCGAGCGGAAGCTGCTGGAGTCGCGCGGCTACGCGGTGGAGATCGCGGTGGACGGCATGGACGGCTGGAACGCGGTGCGCACGGGCGGCTTCGACCTCGTGATCAGCGACGTGGACATGCCGCGCCTCGACGGCGTGGAGCTGACGCGGCTGATCAAGCAGGACCCGAAGTTGCGCGGGTTGCCCGTGATGATCGTGTCCTACAAGGACCGGGAGGAGGACCGGCGGCGCGGGCTCGACGCGGGCGCGGACTACTACCTCACGAAAGGCAGTTTCCACGACGAGACGATGCTGCAGGCGGTGGGCGACCTCATCGGCGGCGCCGAGGAGGCGGACGCGTGAGGATCGGGCTCGTCAACGATCTGCCGATGGCGCTCGAGGCGCTCCGGCGCGTGCTGGCGACGGCGCCGCGGCACCGCGTGGCGTGGACGGCGCGCGACGGCGCGGAGGCGGTGCGGGCGTGCGCGGCAGACCGGCCGGACATGATTTTGATGGACCTCATCATGCCGGTGATGGACGGCGTGGAGGCGACGCGGCGGATCATGGCGGCGACGCCGTGCCCGATCCTCGTGGTGACGGCGACGGTGGACGGGAACTCGGGCCGGGTGTTCGACGCGCTCGGGGCCGGCGCGCTGGACGCGGTGAACACGCCGACGCTGGCGGGCCCGGGGGCGGAGGCCAACGCGCGCGCGCTGCTGGCGAAGATCGAGGTGCTCGGCCGGCTGGTCGAGACGACGCCGCCGGCGACCGCGGCGCCGTTTCCGCCGGCGGGCGCGCGGAGCGGCGCGGGCCGGGCGGCGTTGTTTGCGATCGGAGCCTCGGCGGGCGGACCGGCGGCGCTGGCGGAGGTGTTGAAACATTTTCCGCCGTCGTTGCCGGCGGCGGTCGTGATCGTGCAGCACCTCGACGAGAGTTTCGCGGCGGGGCTGGCGGACTGGCTCGGCCGGCAATGCACGCTGCCGGTGCGGCTGGCGAAGGAGGGCGACGAGCCGCAGGCCGGCGTGGCGCTCCTGCCGGGCCGGGGCGACCACCTGGTGCTCACCGCCGGGGGCCGGCTGGCCTACACGCCGCATCCGGCGGACTACGCCTACCGGCCGTCGGTGGACGTGTTTTTCGAGAGCGTGGCGGCGCACTGGAAACAATCCGCGGCGGGCGTGATCCTGACCGGGATGGGGCGCGACGGCGCGCGCGGCCTGAAGAAGATGCGCGACGCGCGCTTCGCCACGATCGCGCAGGACAAGGCGAGCTGCGCGGTCTACGGGATGCCCAAGGCGGCGGCGGAGGCGGGCGCGGCGGAGCAGGTGCTGCCGTTGGCGCAGATCGGCCCCGCGCTCCGGCGGTTGCTTTGAACCGCCGATCCGGTTTTGCTCCGCCCCGATTTTCCCCATGCTCACGTCGCGCTCGCCCAGCCTGCAGTCGATGATGGTGTTGCTGGTCGACGACCAGGCGATCGTGGCGGAGGCGGTGCGGCGGTGCCTGGCGAATCTCGGCGACGTGGATTTCCACTACTGCGCCGATCCGAAACAGGCGGTGGCGCTGGCGACGCAGCTGCGGCCGACGGTGATTTTGCAGGACCTCGTGATGCCCGGGATCGACGGCCTCGAGCTGCTGAAACAGTATCGCGCCGCGCCGGCGACGGCGGCGGTGCCGGTGATCGTGCTCTCGACCAAGGAGGACCCGAAGGTAAAGGGGACGGCCTTCGAACTCGGGGCCAACGACTACCTGGTGAAGCTGCCCGACCGCGTGGAGCTGGTGGCGCGCATCCGGTTTCACTCGCAGTTTTATCTCAACCAGATGCAGCGCGACGAAGCCTACCGGGCGCTGCGCGAGAGCCAGCAGCAGCTGGTGGACAGCAACACGGCGCTGATCTCGCTGAACCAGAAGCTGGAGGAGCCACGAGATCCGCACGCCGATGAACGGCGTGATCGGCATGACGACCCTGCTGCTGGACACGCCGCTCTCGGCGGAGCAGCGGGACTTCGTGGAGACGATCAAGAGTTCGGGCGAGAGCCTGCTCACGATCATCAACGACATTTTGGATTTCTCGAAGATCGAGTCGGGCAAGATCGAGCTCGAAACGCATCCCTACGACCTGCGCCAGTGCGTGGAGGAGGCGATGGAACTGCTGGCGCCGAAGGCGGCCGAGAAGGGCCTCGACCTCGTGGTGTTGCTCGATCCCGGCACGACCACGACGGTGGTCGGCGACGTGACGCGGTTGCGCCAGGTGCTCGTGAACCTGGTGGGCAACGCCGTGAAATTCACCACGAGAGGCGAAGTCGTGGTGGCGATCGAGCCGGCGCAGGCGGCGCGGGACGACGAGACGGGCCTGCATTTCACGGTGGCGGACACGGGCATCGGCATCCCGGCGGCGAAACAGGACCGGCTGTTCCAGTCGTTCAGCCAGGTGGACAGCTCGACGACGCGGCAGTTCGGCGGCACGGGGCTGGGCCTGGCGATCAACAAGCGGCTGGTGGAGCTGATGGGCGGGACGATGTGGGTGGAGAGCCGCGAAGGCGCGGGCTCGAAGTTCCATTTCACGATCACGGTGCGGCCGGGGCGGGACGACACCCCGGGCTGGCGGCTGGCGCCGCAGGTGCTGCGGGGCAAACGCGTGCTGCTGGTGGACGACAACGCGCGTCAGGGCGAGTCGTTCGCGCATTTCGCGCAGCTGTGGCAGCTCGAGTGCGAGGTGGCGGCGTCGGTGCCGGCGGCGGCGGCGCGACTCGCGGAGCCGGGCCGGCGTTTCGACCTGCTGCTGGTCGACCAGGATCTGCTGGTGCCGGAGCCGGCGCGCGAGCTGGAGCGTCTGCGCGCGACGCCGGGCGGGGCGGGCGCGGCGGTGCTGCTGCTCACGACGCTGCGGCTGCGGGCGGGCGCGGCGCAGGCGGCGGGCGCGGCGGGCGCGATCATGAAGCCTTTCCGGCCGGCGCCGCTGCTGGAGGCGCTGGTGCGCGCGCTGACGGGGGCGACGGCGCAGGACAAGCGGGCGCCGGCGGCGTCGCCCTTCGGCGACACGCTCGCCGCGCGCCTGCCGCTGCGGCTGCTGCTGGCGGACGACAACGCGGTGAACCAGAAAGTCGCGGCGATGCTCCTCCTGCGCCTGGGCTACCGGGCCGACGTGGTCGCCAACGGCGTGGAAGTGCTGCGCGCGTTCCAGACGAAGACCTACGACCTGATCTTCCTCGACGTGCAGATGCCGGAGATGGACGGCTACGAGACGGCGCGGCGCGTGACGGAGCAGTGGGCGGCGAGCCCGGCGGCGCGGCCGCGGATGATCGCGATGACGGGCAACGCGATGCAGGGCGACCGCGAGCGCTGTCTCGAGGCGGGGATGGACGACTATATTTCCAAGCCGGTGCGGGTGGAGGAACTGCGCGCGATGCTGGAGCGCTGGGGTGCGCCGCAACCGACCGGGGCCGCGAAATGAAGGGGCCGGGCGGGCAGGTTTGAAATCCGATGCTGCCCCTGGCGGACACGGCGAAGGAGAAAGGCGGAGCACCGGTGACGAAGCTGCTGATCGCGGCGAACGTCGCGGTCTTCGGCTGGCAGGTGTGGCTCTCGCTGGCCGACCGCGGGCGCGGGCTGGGGCGGTTTGTGGCGGACTACGCGCTGGTGGCGGAGCGGATCGTGCGGCATCCGCTGGACGGGGCGGCGTGGGTGCCGGTGGGCACGCACATGTTTCTGCACGGGGGCCTGTTTCACCTGCTGGGGAACGTCTGGTTTTTGTGGATCTTCGGGGGCAACGTGGAGTGGCGGCTCGGGTCGCTGCGGTATCTGGTCTTCTACGGCGCGGCGGGCTTGGCCGCGGCCGCGGCGCAGGTG
>JBILLY010000709.1:0-3299 GCA_044375835.1 Opitutaceae bacterium | reverse complement strand
CGCCGCCCTCCAGGCCGCCCGCGGTCGCACCGTCTGGCTCCAGCTCGGTTGGCTCTACCTCGATACCATCGCGATTCTGCAGAAATTCACGGCCGCGCCGATCGACTACGTCTATCTCCGCGACGTCTTCGACTTCGCCGCCCTCGAACGCATCTTCGCGCACCACGGCGCCCGCATCGCCGGTCTCGTCGCCGAGGTCCCCACCAACCCCCTCATCCAGACGCCCGACCTCCCCGCCCTCGCCGCGCTCTGTCGCCGCCACGGCGCCCTCCTGCTCGTCGATCCGTCCATCTCCTCCGTCTACAACGTCGACGTCCTCGCCCACGCCGACGTCCTCGTGTCCAGCCTGACCAAATACACCGCGAGCGACGGCGACCTGACCGCCGGTCTCGCCGCCGTCAACCCCGCCGGCCCCCACGCCGCCGCCCTCCGCGCCGCGCTGCCGGCGCGCCTCGAGCCCGTCTACGCCCGCGACCTCGCCCGCCTCGCCCGCGAGATCGCCGATACCCCCGCCGTCGTGGCGCGCATCAACGCCGCCACCGCCCGCGTCGCCGCCTGGCTCGCCGCCCACCCCGCCGTCGCCGAGGTCCACTGGGCGCTCCACGCCGCCGCCGCGGCCAACTACCGCCGCCTCGCCCGCACCCCGGACTCCACCGGCGGCATGATCACGTTTACCCTGAAAAAAATCGGCGCGCTCGAAAACTTCTACGACCGCCTCCGCCTGCCCAAAGGCCCCAGCTTCGGCATGAAGACCACGCTCATCTGCCCCTTCATGTATCTCGCCCACTACGATCTCGTCACGACCCCCGCCGGCCTCGCCGAACTCGCCGCCAGCCGTCTCGACCCCGATCTCCTCCGCCTCTGCGTCGGCACCGAGCCCGTCGACGAAATCCTCGCCGCCCTCGCCGAGGCCCTGGCCTGAAACTCGACCGACCGCACCGCCATGTTTGTCAGTCCCTACGAGAAAACCGGCGGCCTCGTGTGGTTTGCCCGCATGCTGCGGAAAATCCGCCTGCACGCCCGCGGCGAACTTCCCGCCGACTATGTTCCCTACCTGGGCGCAGGCTTCGACCGGCGTTGCCTGAATTTTCTGCGCATCGACTTCGCGGCCCTGGTCGCACGGGTCGCCGCGGGCGGCACCGACGCCGAAATCCTCGAGTGGTGCTTCGCCTCCTCCGGCCACCGCCCCACCGAGTTCGAGATCCTGGTTTGGAACGAATACATGATCAAACGCGGCTGGCGCGACACCGATGCTCCCGCCGGCCAGCTCGAGGCCTACAAGGCAAACTACGGCCTCGGGCACCGCGCCGACATCGTGACATTTTTCGATTTCTACGAGATCGACGAAGGCCGGAAGCCGTGAGCGCCCCGCCCGCCCCATTTTCCACCCTCGCCATCAAAGCCATCCCCAACGCCCCGCGCAGCGAGGTCGTCGGCTGGCTTGGCGACGCGCTCAAAATCAAAATCCACGCACCTCCCGTCGAGGGCCGCGCCAACGACGCGCTCTGCGACTTCCTCGCCGCCCACCTCGGCCTGCCGCGTCGCGCCGTCACCGTCCTCCGCGGCGACACCTCGCGCCTGAAGACCGTGCGCATCTCCGGCCTCGCCGCCGCCGACCTCCGTTCGAAACTCACCCCGAAATCGTAAGTCGCCCCGGTTTGCGCATCCTTGCGCCGCGGTGACCCGTAGCACGCCCGCACCATGACGTTTACCCGCCTCCTCCCCCGCCGCTTGTCGTCCGCCCTCGGCTGCAGCCTTGTCCTCCTGGCCGTCTCCGCGTCGCCCGCCGCGGCCCAGCCCCCGGCCGGCGGCAAACCCGCCGCTGCCGCCGTCAAACTGACCCTCTCCGCCGCCGTCACCGGCCGCACCGATTTCGAAGCCCGGGGCGCCGCCGCCGGCGGCATCGCCGTCACCCAGGCCGCCGCCAAACTCTCCGTCCCGCTCCGCCCGATCGACGGCACCTGGTTCCCGTCCGTCGGCCTCGACTACCGTCACTACGATCTCGATCTGAGCGCAGGCACCCCGCTCCCCGACGAACTGCGCAGCCTCGGCCTGTCGCTTTCCGCCTTCGGCAAACTCGCCGACGGCTGGAGCGTGATCGCCAGCGTCAGCCCCAGCCTCGCCAACGCCGGCGGCGGCTTCAGCTCGCGCGGCCTCGGCGTGGGCGTGCTCGCGATCGCCACCAAGCAGCTCCGCCCCGATTTCACCGGCGGCTTCGGCTTCGTCTACGATTCGCTCTCCCGCGGCACCGGCCGCCTCCTGCCCGTCGCCACGCTCGACTGGGCGCCCGCCCCGGCCTGGCGCGTGTTCCTCGGTTTCCCGCGCACCGGCGCCTCGTGGCAGATCGATTCGGCCCTCAAAGCCGAATTCGTCGCCGAGGCCGACTTCGGCTCCTTCTACGTCACCGCCGATCCCGCCGCGCGCGTCGTCGGCCGTCCGCCGCTCGACCGCACGCGCCTCGAATACCAGGCCGTCCGCGTCGGCCCCGCCCTCACGTGGGCGATCTCGCCGGAATGCGAAACCCGCCTCGCCGCCGGCTTCGTCCCCGTGCTCAACGCCGACTACCACCGCCGCGACTACAAGCTGAAGTCGGACAACGCCGCCGGCTTCGCAAGCGTCGAGTTCACCTGGAGGTTCTGAGCCCGCCCGCCCGCGCCGCTGGTCTGCCGCCGGTTTCTCCGCTGCACACCTGCATCGCCCGACAGCCGCCGACGGCCACCCGCCGCGAGCCGGCTCGCGGACGTGGCGCCACCCTTGCTGAAACATCGCCGCCGGCGGCGGCCGGCCCTCTTGCCGTCGCGCCACCGCGGCTGGGTCCACTCAACCGCGCAACGCCGCGAGCGGCGCCCCGAAGTTGATGTGGTAGACGGCGCCGCCCGCGACGAGCGCCGGCACGGATTTCACGCCGGCCTGTTCCGCTTCGCCGAGGCGCGTGCGGTCCATGCCGAGGTGCACGATCTCGACGTCGAAGCGCGCCGGATCGAGCGCCCGCGCGACATGGCGCTCGGCCTCGACGCAGACGGGGCAGCCCGCGTGGAAGAAGACAGTTTTGGTTTTCATGATGATGATCTCCGGATGGTGAGGATTGTTTTGCACCGCGCCCGGCGTCGTGCCGGCCGCGTTGTCCCCAGTCTGCCACCGCGCCGGAAAAACGGCAGAGGGCACAATCGCGTGGGCGGGCACCGTTTTGTTCCCCCGTGCCAAACCCCGCCGACCGCTGCTATGGTCCGCCCCATGCCGAAAGCCCGCGCCTCCCACCTCAGCCTCCCCGACCGCACCGCGTATCGGCGTCTCGAGGA
>JBILLY010000707.1:0-3309 GCA_044375835.1 Opitutaceae bacterium | reverse complement strand
CTCCCGGGGGTCTCCGGCCAGAACAACGACGGCCACACTTGGGAAAGCCGCACCGCCGGCGTCTACGCCGCCAACAACACCGGCTGGTTCAACAATCGCGTCTTCACCCTCGTCGGCCTCCGGGCCAACGAGAGTTTCAAGCGCACGCCCAACCTTTCCACACTCGCTTCCGCCCCGCCCTGGGCCGAATCCAACAAGACCAACAAGAGCTACAACCTCGGCCTCAACGGCGCCCTCCGCCCGTGGTTGAACGCCTACTACAGCTTCTCGAGCACCTACAACACTCCCCTCGTCAACGCCAACGACCCGCTCGGCAATCCCCCCGCCACCTCCAGCGGCGTGGGCCAGGAAATCGGCCTCAAATTCGGCGACGAGCGCGGCCGCATCTCCGGCTCCGTCCAGTATTACACCACCGACTCCAAGGATGAGATGATCAACGCCGGCACCGGCGTCCGCGATCTCATCAATCCCACCGGCCTCAACGGCGCGCACGACGGCCCCGCGGGTTTCAAAAACCAATGGGTCAATCTCGACCGCACCACCCGCGGCCTCGAAGTGATTCTCACCGCCAACCCGACGCGCAACTGGAAGGTCCGCCTCGCCGCCACCACGTCCGACGGCCGGAATCTCACCGACAAGAAATACCCGCTTCTCTGGAACGACGATTTTCACGTGCGCAACGGCGCCGTCACCTATCAGAACGGCACCCCCGTCCTCGTGCCGACCACGCCCACCGTCATCACGCCCACGATCACCACGCTCAATCGTCAGGTCGATCCCGCCGCCCTCCAGGCCCAGGTCGGCGGCACCTGGGAACCCCTCACCCTCGCGATGATGAACGATCGCACCAATCCCTACTGGGCCAACCCCGCCGACGACAACGGCCGCCTCCAGACCAGCAACCTCCGCCGCGTCCTCCAGTTCTTCGTCGGTTCCAACGGCAGCGCGCTCACCGGCAAGACCGGCCGCTCCACCTCCGACATTCCCTACGCGTGGTCCGACCCCAACGGCACCAAGGGTCAAACCGTCGTCGCGAAGAAGGGCGAGTCCACCGTCGGCTACGCCCAATACGTTTTCTCGATGACCAACAGCTACAGCTTCACCGGCGACAGTTTCCTCAAGGGCGTGAGTGTCGGCGGCACCGTCGGTGTCGGCCTGAAGAACCGCACGTTCTACTACAACACGCCCGGTGGTGGCCGCGAACGCTTCGGTTCGCCCGACACCTGGCAGGCCAACGCCTTCGTTTCCTACCGTCGCAAACTCGGCAAACGCTTCGGCTTCTCGAGCCAGGTGAACGTCACGAACGTTTTCAACCACTACGTCTTCGGCACGCTCCCCAACAACGGCTCCGGCTACACCAACCCCGCCAATTTGGGTGTCAGTTTCTACGGCCAACCCCGCCTCTACGTCTGGACGAACTCGCTCTCCTTCTGAGCGCGCGACGCACCGCGCCCAACCCGCCCGCCACCGTGCGCCCGTTCTCGCCCCGCGCCGCCCGCGCTCCGCGCCGCGGAGCGCGAGCCCTCGCCCGCACCCTGCTCGCCTTCATCTGCGCGCCTGCCTCCGTTGCGCTCGCCGCAACGTCCGCGGCCAACGTCTCCGTCACTCCGGGCGCCATCCGCGCCCTCGCCCAGGACCACATCGTCTTCGACGCCTCCCCCGTCGGCGGGCCGACGCCGCTCAACACCCCGAGCATCCTGCGCCTCGACGACGGCCGCCTCGTCGCCGCCAGCGAACGCAGCGGCGTCAACAGCGCATGGCGCCAACAGGGCCACGCCTGGGCCCGCATCGCGACCTCCGACGACCGCGGCCTCACCTGGACCGTCCGCGCCACGCCCAACATCACCCAGGCACGCCTCTTCCGCGCCGGCCGCTCGCTCTACTACCTCGGCCACGACGGCGATCTGAAGATCATGCGCTCCGACGACCGCGGCGCGACCTGGTCCGCCCCCGCCGATCTCCGCACGCAAAAGCCCAATTGGTATGCCACCGCGTGCAACGTCTGGCACGCCAAGGGCCACGTCTACCTCGTCATGGAGCGCCGCGTCTACGAGGACAACAAGTCCGGCTGGACCATCGGCAACCTCGCGCCCGTCCTCCTCCGCGCCCGCGAGCAGGACGACCTCACCCAGCCCGCGAGCTGGACCTACGCCTCCGAACTCGCCTTCGCCGACGTCATCCCCGGCTACCGCGAAAACACGCCCGCCCTCGACTGGTTCGGCGTGCCGTTCTTCGCCCAGAAATTCCCGCAGGCCCATCAGGTCGCCCCCGGCCGCCCCATGCACCCGATGGGCTGGCTCGAGACCAACGTCGTCCAGATCACCGACCCCGATCACCTCTGGTTCGATCCGCAGCAGCGCACGTTGCACCTCTTCCTCCGCACGCACACCGGCGGCACCGGCTACGCCGCCGTCCTGCAGGTCGTCGAAAACGCCGACGGCACCATGACCACCGGCCTCGTCCGCGCTCCGTCCGGCCGGACCCAGCTCTTCCTCCCGTTCCCCGGCGGCCAGATGCGTTTCCACGTGCTCTACGACGCCCCGACGAAACTCTACTGGCTCCTCGGCACGCAGGCCACCGACTCCATGACGCGCCCCGCCGCGCTCGCCAAGGACCGCTACCAGCTGCCCAACAACGAACGCCAGCGCCTCGTCCTCCACTTCTCGAAAAACATGGTCGACTGGTGCTTCGCCGGCCTCGTCGCGGTCGGGGAGGGCAACCGCGGCGCCCGCCACTACGCGTCGATGGACATCGACGGCGACGACCTCGTGATCCTCGCCCGCAGCGGCGACGAGCGATCCCAGTCCGCCCACAACGGCAACCTCATCACCTTCCACCGCGTCGCCAATTTCCGCGCGCTGGTCTACTGAGATTCCTTTCCGTGGCGGCACCCGTCGCGACCTCGGGCGGCCGGGGCGAGGAGCTGGCGGCGGGGTGGGGACATGGGGAGGGAGTAAAACCGGGATTTCCCGACTTGCCGATACCGGCCTGCGCGGCGGCGACGGACTCGGGCGTGACGCGGTAGCCCGCGATCAGCCAGGCCGCGAGGCCGGCGAAGAGCAGCGTGCCGCCGGCGAACACGATGCGCATCGTGAGAAACGTCTCGGCGCTTTGGTTCTGCTTCAGATCGGTCACCCAGCCGGTGAACGACAGCACCCAGCCGGAGAGGAAGATGGAGCCGGAGAGCGCGACCTTGATGGCCCAGGCGAGCACGGCGTTATACATCCCCTCGCGGCGGGCGCCACTCTCCGCGGCGTCGAGATCGCAGATGTCGGCCGTCATCGACGGGATGAGCACGAGCACCGCGAC
>JBILLY010000708.1:0-3309 GCA_044375835.1 Opitutaceae bacterium | reverse complement strand
GCAAAGAGCGGCATCACGACCGGCGCGCGGGACGTAGTTCGTCCCCGTTCATCCCACCGCCTCCACCGCGCCCGCCGCCCGCGCTTCGCCACCCAGCGCCACGGCCAACGCCGGCTCGACCGGCACCCGGGCAAACAGCACCCCGCGCCGCCGACACGCCTCGCGCCACAGCGCGAAATGCCGCGCATACGCCTCCCGGTAACGCGCCGCCAGCCCCGCATCCACCCGCTGCCGCCGGCCCGCGCCGCTCTCGCAGTCGGTCAGCTCCACGTTCCCGCGCCACGGCAGGTCCGCCTCCTCGGCCAACCCCGGCGCCAGCACCACCGCCAGCCCCGCCCCCGTCGCCAAGGGCGCCAGCAGCGCCGCCGGATCGCCGGGGAAGAGCAGGTCGCTGATCCACACGCGCATCGCCCCCGCCCGCCACGGCAGGGCCAGCGTCGGCCGCTCGGTCGCCCGCGTGGCCGGCTCAGTCTTGCCCCCGACGCCTGCCGCGGCCGGCGCTGCCGCAAAATCGCATCCGCCGCCGCGCCCGGCCCGCACCGTCTCCGCCGCCATCGGCCGCACCCGGCGCCCATCGATCGCGTGGAGGCGCACCGGCGCGCCCGCCCGATCCGCACTGGCCACGCAAAACGCCGCCAGCTCCTCCGTCCGCCGCCGTTTCCCGTCCGACAGCGCCATCGACGCCGAGACGTCCACCGCCACCTCGACGGTCGGCGCGACGTCCGCCCGGTAGATTTTCATCGTCAGCGCGCCCGTGCGCGCGAACGCCTGCCAGTGGATGTGCCGCGGATCGTCGCCCGGCACGTAGTCGCGGTGATCCTGGAAATCCAGCGAACTGCCCGCGCCGGCGCCCGCCCAATTGCCCGTCGCGCCGCGCCAGGCCTGCCGGCCGAACGGCAGCCGCCACCGCGCCGCCGCCAGCGCCGCGTGCCGCCGGTCGCGCTCGCTCGATTCAGGCCCCGGCTCGCCCATCGTCGCCTCCCGTTCCCGCCGCCTCGAAGTCCCGCCGCTGCCGCCGGTAGGGTCGCGCCCGCCGCCACGCGCCGCCGAGCACCAGCGCCGCCACGAGCACCTGTCCCGCCAACACCGGCCCCGCCGGGACCGCCTGCCCGGTGAGCGCCGTCCAAAACGACGAGATCGGCAACAGGAGCAGCGTCAGGTCCGCGAGTTCGTGTTTGCGCGAGATCGCCGCCGACGCCGTGCCGACCGCCGCGATGAGACTCGCCCCGCCCAACACCAGCACGTAGCCCGCCGCCCGCTGCGAAAACTGCCGGCTCATGTAGGTCAGCAGCAGCGCGGGAAACACGAGCGCCTCCGCCGCCAGCAGCGCGCCGTGCGCCGCCCGCGCCGCGTCTCCCGCGGCCGCGCCGCCGATCGCCGCCGCGCCCGCCAGCACCAGCACCCACTCCAGCGCGCTGGCCCAGCCGGGTTGCACCAACCGGCCGACCAGCCGGCCCGCGACGCCGAACCGCGCCCACGCACGCCAATGGCAACCCATCGGCTCCTCGGCCCGCGCCAACTCGAGCGCCGCCGCCAACCCGACCAGCACCCCGCCGAAAACCAACTGCCCGGTCGCGACGCGCCACGGGAGGAACGGCACCGCCAGAAACGGCAACAACGGCAGCAACCGCATCAGCGGCGCCTGGTTCTCCGCGCGCGGCGCCAGCTTCCGCACCGCCCCGACCAGACAGATCGCCAGCACCACCGCCGCGTCGAACACCAGCAGCGCCAGATCCGCGCCGCCCGGCGCCGCGGCGCCCGGCCCCCGGAACGACCGCGAGCCCGTGACCAGGTTCACCGCCGCCCCGATGCCCGGGATGAACTGCCACGCGAAAATCAGCGCGAACCCGAGCGCGCCGCGCGCGAGCTTCGGCAGCGCCGAGGCCCACAGCGCCGCCGCCGTCAGCACCGCGGACACCGCGAAGATCATCGTGATCAGCTTCATTTCCCCCGCGAGATCGACCGAGCCGAAGAAATACCGCGCCACGCCATACGGCAGCATCGCGATCACCAGCAGCGCCGCCTGCGCCAGCAGCGAAACCCATTTCCCGAGCACCACGCGCCACGCCGTCAAACGCGTGAGCAGCAGCAGGTCGATCGCCCGCGTGTCGAGTTCCGCCTGCAGGCCCATCAGCGCGCGCCCCGGCGTCACGATCAGCAGCTGCGCCGTGAGCACGATCCAGAACGCCCCCTGCAGCATCCCGAGCGAATCCGAACCCGTGCCGCCCGCGATCGCGAAGATCGTGAACAACGTCATCACCACCTGGAAGCCCACCAGCGCCCCCGTGAAGCCCCGCGTCCGCAGCCCCTGCCGCAGCTCCTTCACCAGCATCGCCGGCAGCCACGTCGGAAAGTCCGCGTGCCGCGCCGCCGCCGGGATCGCCGCCGCCGTCTCCGCCGCCGCGCTCATCGGCCGCCTCCTTCCGCCGGACCCGCCGGCGCGCGCAGCATTTCCACAAACGCTTCCTCCAGCCGCCGCTCCTCGCGGTGGAAATCCGTCACCGCGATGCCGTCCGCCGTCATGCGCCGCAGCTCCGCCGCCAACGCCGCCGCGTCGGACCCCGCGAAGGTCGCGCGCGCGCCGTCGCGTTTCGTTTCGACCACCCGCCACCCCGCGCGCAGCTCCAGCCAGCCCGCGAGCGGCGCCGGGTCGCCGTGCACGCGGATGTTGATCGCGAACTCACCCGCCGCCACCGCGTCGCGCCGGCGCAGGCTGTCCGTGTCGCCGTGGTGCACCAGCCGCCCCCGGTCCATGAAGAGCAGCGAGTCGCACATCTCGCCGAGCTCCGAGAGAATGTGCGAGCTGATGAGCAGGGTCTTGCCCCGCTCGCGCAGCAGCCGCACGAGTTGCTTGAACTCCAGCCGCGCCTTCGGGTCCAGCCCCGCCGCCGGCTCGTCGAGAATCAGGAATTCCGGGTCGTTCAGCAGCGTGCGCGCGAGACTCAGGCGCTGCGTCTGCCCCTTCGACATCGCCTCCGCCGGCCGCTCCAGCAGCGCGCCCAGCTCCGTGAACGCCACCACGTCGTCGAACCGCCGCGCCAGCTCCGCGCCGCGGAAGCCGTGCGCCCGCGCGTAAAAATCGAGGTAGTCGCCCACCGTCGTGTCTTTGTAGATACCGACATGGTCCGGCATCCACCCGAGCCGGCGCCGCACCGCCGTCGGGTGCTCCGCGATATCCACGCCGCCGAGCCGCACCGTGCCGGTGTCCGGCAAATCCAGCGTCGCGAGGATCCGCATCATGGTGGTCTTGCCCGCGCCGTTGGCGCCGATCAGCCCGACCACCCGGCCCGCGGGCACATCGAAGCTCAC
>JBILLY010000706.1:0-3310 GCA_044375835.1 Opitutaceae bacterium | reverse complement strand
CGACCCCGGGCGAAGGCAAGGCGACATCGCGCGCGATCCCCGTGGCATTCCAGCGGTTAAAACAAAAAGCCGGGCTTGCGGCCCGGCTTCGGTGCGGAGGATTCGCCGTCGAACACGGCGCTCCCGGCGGCTTACTTCGCCTTCAGCACGCCCTTCATCAGCATGTAGTGGCCGGGAAAGGTGCAGACGAACGTGTAGTCGCCGGCGGCCGGCACCTTGAAGGTCACGTCGCCCTCCTGCTTCGGCCCGAGCACCTTCACAAACGCGACCACATCGCCTTTCTTCGCGGCCGGCACGTAGTCCGTGTCCTTCGCCGTCATCGCCGCCGTGGCAAAGGCCGCGACGTCCACGCCGGGCTTCAGCAGCACCCAGTTGTGCCCCATGGCTTCCTTGGGCAGCGTGCCGACGTTCTTGAAGACCACTTTGATCTCTTCGCCGACCTTGGCGTCGATCGTGGCGACGGAGAATTTCATCTGGTCGTTCGCGGTGATCTCCACGACGCGCGGGGCGGCGGAAACGGACGCGGCACCGGCCGAGAGGACCGCCGCGAGCGTGAAGAACGAAAGGAGGTAACGGAGTCGATTTTTCATGGCGGCGCGAACGATGGTAGCGCGCTTCCGACATGCAAACTCGAAGCACGTTTTGCGGGCGGCGCCCCCGCCCCGACGCGTCTCCGCGTCCGTGTCGGTCCGCGCCCGGCCGCGCGGCTCGCGCCGCGGGCCCCCGCCCCGCCGTCGCGCCGCTTTCGCGTCTGCTCCGCGCGCCCTAATGCACCCCGCAGCGCTGTTAATAAGTCACGGCGACGGGCAAACGAAGCGTCCGCCGACCCCAATTGCCCGGATTATGGCTTGAAATGGAAAGTTGTTCCCCAAACCTCCCGGACTTTTGGCGCACGCGCCTCCCGCTTCTTCCGCTTACTGCCAGCCACATGCTCACTTCTTTCCCGCAACTCGCCCGCTGGAGCCGCGCGCTCGCCGCGCTTTCCGGCCTCCTGCTCGTTTCCGGATGCGATTTCAATTTTTGGCGGATGGACGGCCACCAGTCGACGATCGTCGTCGAGGGCCCGGTCGCCCGTGAACAACTGCACGTGTTCTACGTCACGTGCTGGGTGTCGCTCGTGATCTTCGTGATCGTCGCGGCGGTCCTCGCCTACGCCACGTTCAAGTTCAAGGCGCGCACCGAGTCCGATGAACACGCCGAGCCGCCGCCCCAGGGCCACGGCAACCCCCTCGTGGAGCTAGGTCTCATCGGCGCGTCCGTCCTCGCCCTCGTCGTCATCGCCGTGCCCACACTCAAGGCGATCTGGTCCACCTACGATGTGCCCGAGGCCGAGCGCAAGGATGCCTACATCGTCAACAGCATCGGCCACCAGTGGTGGTTCAAATTCGAATACCCGGGCGAACTCGTCCCCATCAACGACCAGGGCGCCAAGGCCCCCCTCGTGACCGGCAACGAACTCGTCATCCCCGCCGGCCGCCCCATCCGCATCAATCTCCGCACCGTCGACGTCATCCACTCCTTCTGGCTCCCGAAGCTCGCCGGCAAGGTCGACATGATCCCGAACCGTGCGAACCACATCTACCTCCGGGCCGACAAGCCCGGTTACTACTGGGGTCAGTGCGCCGAATACTGCGGCGACTCCCATGCCGTGATGCGCTTCCGCGTGATCGCCCTCGATAAGAAGGAATTCGCCGAGTGGCTCGAGCAGCAGTCGTCGCTGGCCCGCACCGTGGTCCCCCGCGCCGACGACGCCACCCGCCCGCGCGCCCAGTTCGCCGCCCTCCGTTCCTTCAAGCAGAACGAGGCCGGCATCACCGACAAATTCGACGTCAACCCCCTCGAAGCTTGGCGCGCCAAGCAGCTCCCCGAAAAGAACGAGGACGCCCGCCTGGTCGCCCAGGGCCGCGAACTCTTCAAGGCCAAGGCCTGCATCGGCTGCCACACCGTGCGCGGCCACGACGGCATGGGCGTCACCGCCCCCGACCTCACCCACTTCGGTTCCCGCTCCACCCTCGCCGCCGGCCTGATCGAGAACAACACCGAGCAACTCCGCCGCTGGATTCGCGATCCGGGCGCCGTCAAACCCGGCAACAAGATGGCGCTGGCTTACGCGCGCATCGAACGCGACGGCAAGGCGGTCGACGGCATCAAGCTCACCACCGAGGAAGAAGTCGCCCTCACCGCTTACCTCGAAAGCTTGAAATAATCTCCGTCCCGGCGCCCGCGCCGCGCGCGCCGCCGGCCCCACTCTCAACTTTCAGAAAATAACACGACTCCCATGGAATTGGCCAAACCTGCCCACCTCACGCACGAGGAGCATGCCCCGACGCAGCCCAAGCTGCTCACCCACCCGACGGCCAAGACCGGCCTGATGGGTTGGCTCACCACCGTCGACCACAAGAAGATCGGGTTCCTCTACGGCTTCTTCGCGCTCTTCTTCTTCCTCGTCGGCGGCTTCGAGGCGTTGCTCATCCGCACCCAGCTCATGGTGCCGAACAACGACGTCCTCACGGCGCAGCAATACAACACCATGTTCACCATGCATGGGACGACGATGATCTTCCTCGCCGTCATGCCGCTCTCCTCGGCGTTCTTCAATTTCATCATGCCGCTCCAGATCGGCGCGCGTGACGTCGCCTTCCCCCGCCTCAACGCCTTCTCCCTTTGGACGTTCGTGGCCGGCGCCATCATCCTGAACATCGGTTGGTTCGGCCCGATCATCGAAAAGATCATCGGCGGCAACCACAACGCCCCCGACGCCGGCTGGTATGGCTACTCCCCGCTCACGTCCAAGACCTTCAGCCCCGGCCACTCCGTCGACTACTGGATCATGGGCCTCCAACTCCTCGGCGTCGCCTCCATCGCCGCCTCGCTGAACTTCATCGTCACGATCATCAACATGCGCGCCCCCGGCATGACGATGATGCGCCTCCCGGTCTTTACCTGGATGACGCTGTTCACCTCCTTCCTCATCGTCCTCTCCTTCCCGTTCATCACCATCGCCCTCGTCGAAGTGATGATGGACCGCAACTTCGGCACCGCCTTCTTCGAGGTGTCCGGCGGCGGCATGCCGATCCTCTGGCAGCACCTCTTCTGGGTCTTCGGTCACCCGGAAGTCTACATTCTCATTCTGCCGGCGATGGGTATCATCTCCGAAATCCTCCCGACCTTCTCGCGCAAGCCGCTCTTCGGCTATCCCATCGTGGTCTTCTCCGGTGCGTCCATCGGCTTCCTCGGCTTCGCCGTCTGGAGCCACCATATGTTCACCACCGGTATGGGCACCGTCGCCACCGCTGCCTTCGCCCTCGCC
>JBILLY010000705.1:0-3311 GCA_044375835.1 Opitutaceae bacterium | reverse complement strand
CTCCAAGAAAAACCTCCGCGTCCTCGACACCGCCACCGGCACCGTCCGCGCCCTCACCACCGCGGACAGCTCCGACAACTCCCCCGTCTGGAGCCCCGACGGCACCCGCGTCGCCTTCACCGCCAAACGCGCCGGCGACGAGCAGCCCGCCCTCTACGTGATCCGCGCCGACGGCGGCGAAGCCGAGAAAATCCTCGAGCTCCCCCTCGCGATCTCGAATCCCAAGTGGCTCCCCGACAGCCAGCGCCTCGTCGTCGCCACCAACGTCCTCCCCGCCCTCGCCGCCGACCTCGAGGCGATGAAGAAGGAACTCAAGAAACAGAAGGACAGCAAAGTCACCGCCAAGGTCAGCGAAGACGGCGTCATGCGCTTCTTCGACACCTGGCAACTCGACGGCCAGGCCAAGCACCTGATCCTCGTCGACACCGCCACCAAGCGCACCGTCGACCTCACCCCCAAGTGGGACCGCCGCTTCACCTACGCCGACTCCGTCGACTTCGACATCGCCCCCGACGGCAAGTCCCTCGTCCTCACCGCCGGCACCACGCCCCCGCCCCTGCGCGACAGCGACAACCGCGACCTCTACCTCATCTCGATCGAGAAACCGGATACGGCCTGGAAAAACCTCACCGCCGACAACCCCCAGTCCGACAGCAACCCGCGCTTCAGCCCCGACGGCAAATCCCTCCTCTTCAGCCGCACGCGTCTCTCCGGGGGCCTCTCCGAACAAGCCCGCCTCTTCCGCCTCGACCTCGCCTCCGGCGCGCTCACCCGCCTCGCCGCCGACCTCGACGTCGAACCGCAGTCCGCCGTCTTCTCCGCCGACGGCCGCACCGTCTTCTTCCGCGCCGAGGACCGCGGCCGCACCAAGCTCTTTTCGACGCCCGCCGCCGGCGGCGCCTCCGTCGCCCTCGTCGCCGACTCCACCAACACCGAGTTCGTCGTCGGCCCGCGCCACCTTCACTTCCTCCGCCAGTCCTTCACCCGCCCCGACGAGATCTGGTCCTACGATCTCGCCGCCCGCACCGCCGCCGTCCGCACCGGCCTCAACGACGAACTCTTCGCCCGCCTCGACCTCGGCCGCGTCGAGGAATACACCTTCACCGGCGCCGCCGGCGACACCGTGCAGGGCTGGCTCATCTACCCGCCGCGCTTCGACCCCGCCAAAAAATACCCGCTCGTCCAACTCATGCACGGCGGCCCCGCCACGATGATCGGCGACATGTGGCAGCCCCGCTGGAACGCCCAAGTCTTCGCCTCCCCCGGCTACGTCGTCACCTGGGTCAATCGCCACGGCTCGACCGGCTTCGGCGAGAAGTTCCTCCAGTCCATCGACGGCCAGTGGGGCGACAAACCCTTCGAGGACGTCATGAAGTCGACCGACTTCCTCCTCGCCAAGCACCCCTTCCTCGACGCCGCGCGCACCGCCGCCATGGGCGCCAGCTACGGCGGCTACCTCGCCACCTGGGTCGCGGGCCACACCGATCGCTTCAAAGCCATCGTCTGCCACGCCGGCGTCACCGACTTCGACACCCAATACGCCTCCGACGTCGCCCTCCTCTGGCAGTCCGGCAAGATGGGCGGCACGCCGTGGCAGCGCACCGCCGCCTACGAGAAACAAAACCCGATGACCTACGCCGCGAACTTCAAGACGCCCACCCTCGTGATCCACGGCGAGCTGGACTACCGCGTCCCGGTCGCGCAGGGCATCCAGTTCTACGCCGCGCTCAAGGGCCTCGGCGTCCCGGCCCGCTTCGTCTACTACCCCGACGAAAACCACTGGATCCTCAAACCCCAGAACTCCGTCCACTGGTATGGCGAAGTCCACGACTGGCTCGCGCGCTGGCTGAAATAAGCCCCGCGCGGAATCGACCAACCAGTCGTGTTGCCCGCCCTCCCGGCAGCAAGGTCCGGTCCTTGACCCACGGCGTTCAGCGCGCATATCACCGGGCCATGGTTGCGAAGACGGTCAAATTGCCCCGCGCGCTCGACGCCCGCATCCGCCGCGCCGCGAAGGAGAAAAAGCGTCCCTACGCGGCCATTCTGCGCGAGGCCATCTCGCGCGGTCTAGAATCGTCCGATGGCATCGAGATGGGCGTGGCCCTCAAAGATTTCATCGGCAGCGCCAGCGGCCCCGGCGATCTCTCGACCAACAAGGCCTACTTCCGTGACTACGGACGCCCGCGCGCTCGTTGACACGGGTTTTCTCGCCGCGCTCTGCGACGAACGCGACAGTCATCATGCTTGGGCCCGCACCCAAGCAGGCATTTACCGCGGCCCTTGGCTGACCTGCGAAGCCTGCGTGAGCGAGATCGCGCATCTCTTGAGTTACGCGCTTCCGCCCCGCTCGCATCAAATCTACCGCCTGCTCGCCGACGGACTTGTCGTTTCACAGCATCTCCTGCCCGAACAGCTTTCCCGCGTCCTTTCCGAAACCAATCGATATCGCAGCCGGCACGTCGACTTCGCCGACGCCTCTCTCGTGGTCCTCAGCGATGAGTTTCCCCGCTTACCGGTGATCACGACCGACGCCGCGGACTTTGCCGTGTTTTTCCGCGGGCGATCGAATCGCACGCTTGTGACACCACCTCGGTAGAATCGTCCGCGCCGCGTCGCTACGGCTGGTCTTTCGCAACGCCACGAGCCTCAAGTCCACGCCTACTATTCCCGCGAGCCGTCCTGTTCGAAACGCCCACCCGCCGCGCGCCCGCATTCAGCCGCTCCCCGCCCGCCGCCGCTCGATCGCCGTCCACACCGCCTCGCCCGTCGCCGGCGACGCCAGCTCCACCGGCCCCGTCGCCCCGCCGCCGAAACTCGCCACCGCGTCCCGCAGCGCCTCGCGCACCGCGATCGCCAGCATCAACGGCGGCTCGCCTACCGCCTTGCTGCCGTGGATCGTCCCCGGCTGCGTCGCCCCGCGCAGCAGCGTCACGTTGAACACCTCCGGCGCATCGCTGATCGCCGGGATCTGATACGTGCTCGCGCTGTGCGTCAGCAGCCGACCCTGCGCGTCCCATTTCAATTCCTCGCTCGTCAGCCAGCCCATGCCTTGCACGAAGCCGCCCTCGATCTGTCCGCGGTCGAGCCCCGGGTTCAGCGAGTCGCCCACATCGTGCACGATATCGACGCGCCGCACGCGGCTCATGCCCGTGAACCCGTCCACCTCCACCTCCGCCACCGCCGCCCCGCACGCGAAGTAGTGGAAGGGCCGCCCCGCGCTCTTCGCCCAATCCCAGTGGATGCCCGGCGTCCGGTAAAAACCCGTCGCCGCCAGGCTCACCCGCTGCGTGTAGGCTTTGCCGCACACCTGC
>JBILLY010000704.1:0-3322 GCA_044375835.1 Opitutaceae bacterium | reverse complement strand
GGACTGGATGGCCGAGCCCGAGCATGGCGGTTTCTACCAGGCGCAGGCGCGCGGCTTCTTTCGCGAGGAGGGCCTCGACGTCACCCTCGTGCCCGGCGGGCCCGGCTCCCACGTGATGCCCAGCATCGCCACCGGCAAGGCCGACATCGGCCAAGCCGACGACGTCGGCACCCTCCTGCAACAGGCCGAGGGCCTGCCGTTCGTACAGTTCGCCGCGGTGTTCCAGGACGACCCCGCCGGAATTCTCGTCCATGCCGACAGCCGCGTGCGCAAGTTCGAGGATCTCCAGGGCAAGACCGTCATCGCCCGCCCCGGCTGGCCGTTCCTCGAGTTCCTCAAGAAGAAGTACGGCCTCAAGATCAACGTCGTCGCCCAGAACTTCTCCAGCGCCGCCTTCCTGAGCAACAAGGAGGCGCTGCAACAGGGCTACTACATCGCGGAGCCTTACCACATCACCAAGGCCGGCGGGAAAATGCCGCGCTTCCTCTCGACCTGGGATGCCGGCTTCCGCGCCTATGCGGTGCTGGTCACGAGCAAGAAATTCGCCCGCGAGCGTCCGGAACACCTGCGCGCCTTCACCCGCGCCTACATCCGCGGCTGGCGCGACTACCTCGAGGGCGATCCCCGCCCGGCCCATGCCATCATGAAGATCGCCAACTCGAACAACACGGACGAGTTCATGATGTTCTCCCGGCAGATGATCATCGGCGAACGCCTCGTCACCGGCCGCGACGCCGACGGCGGCCCGCACCAGATCGGCCGCCTCGACCCCGCCCGTTTCGCCAAACAGATCGCGACCCTCGAAGACCTCGGTCTCCTCAAAAAGGGAAAAATCACCGCCGCCGCCGCCGTCACCACCGACTTCCTTCCCCCCGCGAAACCCTGAGCCACCTGCCTGCGCCTTCACCTCCGTAGGTAGGGCGAGGCGTCCCCGCCGAGCCGTCGCGCCGCACCTCCGGAAATCCCCTCCTCGCCGACGCTCCGCCAACCCGGCCCCGCGCTCACCGCGCTCCGCCCTCCGCCTCGCGCCCCTCTCCCGCCGCGTCGCTCCGTCCCCCCGCGTTCTGACCGCCCCACGCGTTCCCCCACCTCCTCTCGCTGTCGTTCCTCTCACCCGGCCACACCGCCCTCCCCCGCGTGTCCGCCCCCGACTCAACCTCCGGTCCTCCGCCGTCATCGCCCGCCCCGCCGCCCGCCCCGGCGTCCCCGTCCCCCGTCGGCGTTTCGTCCGCCGCGCCCGCCGCCGGCGCGACGTTCACCTTCTCGACTTGGCTTTTCCTGCGCCTGCTCGCGCTGATCCACGCCGTCGCTTTCACCTCCGCCTGGGTCCAGCTCGACGCCCTCATCGGCCCCCGCGGTTTGCTCCCCGCCGACCGCTACTTCGCCGCCGTCCGGGAAAACCTCGGCACCGCCGCCCCCGCCGCGCTCCCGTCGCTCTGCTGGTGGTTCGGCACCGACGCTTTTCTCCACGTCCTCTGCGCCGCCGGCCTCGGCCTCTCGCTGCTCCTCTTCCTCGGCTACGCGCCCGCCCTCTGCCTCGCGCTGCTCTGGGCCGCCTACCTCTCGCTCAGCCTCGCCGGTCAGATCTTCTTCAGCTTCCAGTGGGACACGCTCCTGCTCGAGGCCACGCTCCTCGCGGTCTGTCTCGCCCCGTGGTCGCTCGCCCCGCGCTGGCGCCCGCACGCGCCGCCGCGCCTCGCCCACCTCGCCCTCGTCTGGCTCCTCTTCCGCCTCATGTTCCTCGCCGGCGTCGTGAAACTCGCCAGCGGCGACCCGACGTGGCGCGACCTCAGCGCCCTCACCTTTCACTACGAAACCCAACCGCTCCCGCACCTCGGCGGCTGGCTCGCCCACCAACTGCCCGCCGGGTGGCACCGCGCCTCCTGCGTCGCCATGTTCGTGCTCGAGCTCGTCGTGCCGTTTTTCCTCTTCGCCCCGCGCGCGCTCCGCCACAACGCCGCCCTCCTGCTCGCCGCGCTCATGGTCGCCGTGATTTTCACCGGCAACTACACCTTCTTCAACGCCCTCGTCCTCGCGCTCTGCCTGCTCTGCCTCGACGACCGCTGGTGGCGCAGCGCGCTCGGCCGTTTCGCCCCCGCTCGCCTCGCCGCGCCGCCTCTCGCCGCGCCCCGCTGGCACCGCGCCATCGCCGCTCCCGTCGCGGTCGCGACCATCGGCTACACCCTCGCCCAAGCGCTGCCCACCGTCGTGCCCTCGCTCGGCCCCGTCCCCGGCCTGCGGCCCGTCGCCGCCGTCGTCGCACCCTTCCGCTCGCTCAACAACTACGGCCTCTTCGCCGTCATGACCCGCCCGCGCCCCGAACTCATCTTCGAGGGCAGCGCCGACGGCCGCACGTGGTTGCCCTATGAATTTCCCCACAAGCCCGGCGCCCTCGACCGCCGCCCCACGTGGGTCGCCCCGCACCAACCGCGCCTCGACTGGCAACTCTGGTTCGCCGCCCTCGGCTCGCCGCAGCACAACCGCTGGGTCCTCGCGCTCTGCGAGCACCTCCTGCGCGGCACCGGCCCCGTCCTCGATCTGCTCGCGCACAATCCCTTCCCCTCCGCCCCGCCGCGCTACATCCGCGTCGTCCGCTACGAATACCGCTTCACCGACGCCCCCACCCGCGCCCGCACCGGCCACTGGTGGCACCGCACCCCGCTCGATTTCTACGTCCCCGCCGCCTCGTTGAAATAGCCGCGCTCCGAGCGCTAGCCAAAGGCTGGAGCATTTTGATTAATACCATAGCCACAGGCGGCAAACCGGTGAGCAGCGTCTTGCGCGGTGACGCGTTGAAGCGCGCGGGCGACGGCGAGTTGGAGTTGCTCGGCGCTGCCGGCTTCGGCGGCGCGCACCAGCGCGTTGATTTTGCTCCACGTCGTCTCGATGGGGTTGAGGTCCGGGGAGTAGGCGGGCAGGAAGCGCACGGAGGCGCCGGCTTGCACGATGAGTGCGACGGTCTGCTCGTTCTTGTGCGGGGCGAGGTTGTCCATGACCACGATGTCGCCTGGGCGCAGCGTGGGGACGAGGATGGAACGAACGTAGGCCTGAAACACGGCGGTGTCGGTTGCCCCTTCGATGGTCATGCACGCTGTTGTGCCATCCAGCCGCACCGAACTGATCATGGTGGTGGTGCGCCAGTGACCATGGGGCGCTTTGGTGACCAACCGGCGGCCTCGGGGCGCACGACCCCGCAGGCGCGTCATGTTGGTCTTGGCCGCCGACTCGTCGAGAAAGACCAGGCGCGCGGGCTCGAGCGCGCCTTGCGTGCGCTGCCAGCGGCGACGGGCGCGGCGGATGTCGGCGCGGTCCTGCTCGGCTG
>JBILLY010000703.1:0-3323 GCA_044375835.1 Opitutaceae bacterium | reverse complement strand
CGAGGCCATGGTCGACCTCTACCCCCAGACCACCGGCCAGGTGGAGGCCCTCCACGTCGAGGAGGGTAAGATCGTCAAAGCCGGCGACCCCCTCCTCAAGATCGAGGACACCGAGCTCCGCATCGACGCCGAGGAGAGCCGCGGCAACTACGAGCAGCTCAAGCGCAACTTCGCCCGCACCGAGGACCTCTACGCCCGCAAACTCATCAACCGGCAGGACTACGAGACCCAGACTTACCAGCTCGAGCAGGCCCGCCTCCGCCACGAGCGCGCCAGCCTCCGCCATTCCTACACCACCGTCCGCGCGCCCTTCGACGGCGTCATCTCCACCCGCGAGACCCAGGTCGGCGCCCGCGTCGCCACCGGCACCAAACTCTTCTCCATGGTGAAGCTCGACGAGATCGTCGCCCGCGTCTTCGTCCCCGGCCGCTACCTGCCCGTCGTCGCCCTCGACCAACCCGCCGTCATCACCTCCGAGTTTCTCCCCGACCGCTCCTTCAAGGGCTGGGTCAAACGCATCAGCCCCGTCATCGACCCCAAGAGCGGCACCTTCAAGGTCACCGTCGGCGTCCGCGGCGAGAAACCCGCCGAACTCCCGCCCGGCCTCTTCGTCAGCGTCCGCATCATCACCGACACCCGCCCGCAGGCCGTCCTCGTGCCCAAGCGCGCCGTCGTCTACGAGGGCGGCGAGCGCTACGTCTTCACCGTCGCCAACGACCTCGCCACCAAGCGCAAGCTCCAGGCCGGCTACGAGGACCCGCAGAACATCGAGGTCCTCAACGCCATCGAGCCCGGCGCCGAGGTCATCGTCGTCGGCCACGCCGGCCTGAAAGACGGCGCCTCCGTCCGCTCCGTCAACGCCCTCGCCCCCATTCCGCTCCAGCCCGAGCCGGGCCTCGGCAAGGACCCCGCCCCCGTCACCGCGCCCGCGGCAAAGAAGTCCTGAGCCGCCCGCGCCCCATGCCTTTGCGCCTCCGCCTCGCCTGCGCCCGCCGCGGCCCGCGCCCGCCTCGTCCCGCGCCCACCTTGCGCCGCTCCGCCGCATGAGCACGCCCGTCAAATTCCGGCCCGACGAGTCGTTCTGGTCCTGCACCGTCAAGCGCCCCGTCTCCATCTTGATGGTGACGCTCGCTGTGGTCGTCTTCGGCTGGGTCTCCAACCAGCGCCTCGCCCTCACGCTCATGCCCGACATGAGCTACCCCACGCTCACCGTCCGCACCGTCTACCCCGGCACCGCCCCCGAGGAGATCGAGAGCGTCATCTCCCGCCCGCTCGAGCAGCAGCTCGGCGTCATCCCCAAACTCGTCTCCATCAGCTCCGTCTCCAAAGCCGGCCAGAGCGACGTCATCCTCGAGTTCCAGTGGAAGACCGACATGGACCTCGTCGCCCAGGAGGTCCGCGAAAAAATCGACCGCCTCCGCCTCCCCGAGGGCGCCCAGCGACCGCTCCTCCTCCACTTCGATCCCTCGCTCGACCCGATCCTCCGCGTCGGCCTCGCCGGCCCGCAGTCGCTCTTCGAACTCCGCCATATCGCCGAGCACGACGTGAAGCGCCGCCTGGAATCCCTCAACGGCGTCGCCGCCGTCCAGGTCAAGGGCGGCCTCGAGGAAGAGTTCCTCGTCGCCCTCGACGAGAGCAAACTCAGCCAGCTCCGCCTCGACATCACCCAGATCGGCCAGCGCCTCCAGGCCGGCAACGTCAACATGCCCGGCGGCAACCTCCGCGAGGGCCAGACCGAATACGTCATCCGCACCCTCAACGAATTCAAAACCATCGAGGAAATCGGCGCCCTCATCGTCTCCCGCTCCAACAACGCGATCGACATCCGCCTCCGCGACATCGCCACCATCTCCCGCTACCACAAGGACCGCGAGGTCATCACCCGCGTCAACGGCCGCGAGAGCGTCGAGATCGAGATCTTCAAGGAAGCCGACGCCAACATCCTCACCGTCGCCGAGACCGTCCGCCACGCCCTCTTCGGCACCCCCGAGCAGCAGGAATGGCTCGCCCGCGACAAGGCCGGCACCAACACCCCCGCCGCCGGCGCCTCCGGCAAACGCGGCGGCGGCTCCGTCTTCGACGTCAAGGCCGTCGCTTCCGGCAAGGGCGACGGCAAGCGCACGCCCGAGCCGAAGAAATCCGATAAAACCCCCAAAACCGAGAAGCAGCGCACCGAGGCCCAGGCCGAGGCGCGCCGCGCCGCCATCGCCGCCTCCCAAGCCGAGGTCGAGCGCCAGCGCGCCGCCGCGCAGGAACAGATCACGCGCCGCGCCATGAGCAATTTCATCGGCCGGCAACTCCCGCCCGGCGCCACCGTCGAACTCCTCGCCGACCAGTCCGTCTTCATCAAAAACTCCATCAACGAGGTGAAGGAAAACGGCATTTCCGGCGCCCTCATCGCCATCGCCGTCCTCTACCTCTTCCTCCGCAACATGGGGCAGACGCTCATCGTCAGCCTCTGCATCCCCATCTCGGTCCTCGCGACGTTCGCCCCCATGTATATGGCCGACGTCTCGCTCAACATCATCTCCCTCGGCGGCCTCGCCCTCGGCATCGGCAACCTCGTCGACAACGCCATCGTCGTCCTCGAAAGCGTCTTCCGCTGCCGCGAGGAGGGCGACGACCCCGTCACCGCCGTCGTGCGCGGCACCAGCGAGGTCGCGATGCCCGTCGTCGCCTCGACGTTCACGACCGTCGCCGTGTTTTTCCCGATCGTCTTCGTCGAGGGCGTCGCCGGCCAGATGTTCGGCGACATGGCGCTCACCGTCGTTTTCTCCCAGATCGCCTCGCTCATCGCCGCGCTGTTTTTGATCCCGATGCTCGCCTCGCGGCGCTTCGACAACCCGCTCCCGCCCGGCGCGCGCACGAGCGATTTCCTCCGCTTCGGCGACGCCGCCTCCGCCCGCCTCCTGCCCACGCTCGGCCGCATGGCCGCCCGCCTCGCCTGGGCCGCGCTCGTCGTGCTCGCCGTCGTCCTCAAAGCCGTGGTCGTCGCCGCCGGCATCGTGCTGTGGCCGCTGCTGCTGCTCGTCTCGCTTCTCGGCCTGCCCCGCCTGCGCGCGGCGTGGTCCGCGTTCGGCGCCTGGGCCGCCGCCGACCGCCTCGGCCCGCTCGCCGGTGCCCGCGTCTGGCCCGGCCTGCTCGCCTTCGGCGCGCCCGCCCACCTCGGCGCCGGCCTCGCCCGCGGCTGGGCCTGGCTCACCGTCTCGCCGGAGAGGTGGCTCGGCCTGCTCGTCCTGCCCGCCCTCGGCGTCGCCGCCGTGCTCTGGTTCGGCCGCGGCGTGGTCGTGCCGCCGACGCCGTCCGTGTCCTACGGCTCCTCC
>JBILLY010000702.1:0-3324 GCA_044375835.1 Opitutaceae bacterium | reverse complement strand
GGCGGGTCGAGCAACGTATCCCAATCGCGGCGACCGGCGGCGTCGGCGAGGCCGAGCGCGGTGGGGAACACGCGGTAGGCGGAGGCGAGGAGTTCGCGATTGGGCGCGCGGCCGATGCCACCGGCGTCGGCGGGATTGGGCAGTTGACCGGTGGGGAAGCGCAGCATGATGGGCGCGAGCATGAGGTTCTGCGCGACGGCGAGTTCGTCGGCGAGTTCGGCGGCGCGGCCGTGGAGGCCGGCGGCCGTGGCGAGGGTGAGCACGGCTTGGACGACGTAGCTGTTGTAGCCGAGGGATTGCTCGTGCCAGAGGTAGTCGCTCGTGATGCCCTCGGCGAGCTGGCGGCGGAGGCCGTAGCGGCTGTCGAGCGCGTGGCGCCAGAGGGCGTCGTCGCCGAAGAGGAGCGCGACCTGGGCGACGGCGCAGCGCTGCCATGTCGCGATGTTGTGGATACTCTGGAAATTTTTGTTCAGCACCGCGACCTCGGGGAGGAAAAACCGGTCGCGCCACGCGGCGCGGCGGGCGGCGGCGGGATGGTCGCCGAGCAGGCGGACGGCGTCGGTGAATTTCACGAGGTTCGTCGCCTCGGTGAGCGTCTGCCAGAAGAGGCGGGCGCCTTGGTCGGGGCGGCCCGGGATCCACTTCAGGAAGTTGTCGGCGTAGAAATCCATCTGGCCGGCGACCCAGTCGGCGTAGCGCGTGTCGCCGCTGAGGCGGAAGAGGCGGGCGGCGCGGACGAGGGTGTCGACGTGGCGGCCGCGGAATTGGACGACCCACCACGCGTGGAGTTTGTCGGTGATCTCGATGCGCGGGTCGGACGGACTGGAGAAGTGGGTGGCTTCCTCGCGCGGAATGCGGTCGGTCCACGTGACGCGGGAGCCGTCTTTGGGGCTGACGCCGTCGTGGGACCAGCCGGCGGCCCATTCGACGCGGTCGCGGTGGCGGGCGATCCAGCTGTCGACGGCGGCGCGCTCGCCTTTCAGCCAGGCTTGCCACGCGGGATCGGTTTCGACGCGGGTGCGGGCGCCGGCCCAGTCCTCGCGGGCGCTGCGCCACGGTCGGCCGGCGGCGTCGTAGATTTTCAGCTCGGAGAATTGGCGCTCGGGCGCGGGCTTGGGAAAGGTCGCGGCGCGGACGGCGGGGGCGACGAAGGCGAGACCAGCGAAGGTCACGGCGACGGAGCGACGGAAAGCGGAGCGAAGGGCAGCGGAGCTGGCGGTCATGGTCGGTGGAGGGGCGCCGGGAATGACGGCGCGCGGGGCGGGGCGTTGCGTGTGAGATGAACGGATACGGGGTGGAGGCCGGCGCGTGGGGGGCCAAGGAAACGAGGGACGCGGGTGGGGGGACGGGACGGAGCGCGGGCACGCGGCGCGCGCATCGGCTCAAGCGGGCGGAGCAAACGTCCACGCGAGCAGGCGCGTGCGCTTCTGGCCCTGGTCCATCGCGATCTCGCGGACGGCGGTCGGACGGACGGCGCGGAGGGCGGCGAGCAGCGGCGGGAGATTTTCGCGGCGCGAGACCAAGGTCGTGAACCAGCGGGCGGCCTGCGGAAACTCGGCGCTCTCGCGGATCAGGCGGCGGATGAAGGCGAGCTCGCCGCCGGGGCACCAGAGCTCGTGGGGGCGGCCGGCGAAATTGCGGGGCGGGGCAGGGGAAGCGGAAGGGTTGGCCGATGGAGCGGGTCGGCCGGTAGGAGGCTTGGCGGCTGGGCCGCGGGAGTGTGCGGAGGCGAGCGGCGCGGCGGCGAGGTTGCGGACTTTGCGCGCGGTGCCCGCGGCCGCGGCGGCGGCGGACGGGTGGAAGGGCGGATTGCACATCGTCGCGGCGAAGCGATCGGAAGGGCGGACGATGTGGCGCAGCACGGCGGTCGCGTCGGTCTGGCGGCGGAGATCAAAGCCGGCGGCGAGGGCGGGCGTGGCGGCGAGGTTTCTTTCGGCGGAGGCGAGGGCGGCGCGGTCGATCTCCGTGGCGACGAAGCGCCAGCCGTAGAGGGCGCGACCGAGGAGCGGGTAGATGGCGTTGGCGCCGGTGCCGAGATCGAGGATGACGGTGGCGTCGCCGCGGGGTGATTGGCCGGCGTGATCGGCGGCGAGCAAATCGGCGAGGTGGTGGACGTAGTCGGCGCGGCCGGGGACGGGCGGGCAGAGGTAACCGGGCGGAAGGTCCCAAGCGGCGAGGCCGTAGTCGGCGAGGAGGAGGGCGCGGTTGAGGGCGAGGACGGCGGCGGGATCGGCGAAGTCGACCGAGTCGTGGCCGTGGCCGGTCGGGCGCACGAAGGCGGCGAGCGGCGGATGGGCGGCGATCAATCGCGGCAGGTCGTAGCCGTCGCGGTGGCGGTTGCGCGGATGCATGGCGGACCGGGCGGGCGGGGTAAACTCAGGGCGCGGCGGGCGCGGGCACCGACGAGGGCGCGGTCGCAGTCGCGGGTGCCGGTGCGGGCGAGAGAGAGCCGTCGACGGTCTGGCGTTCGTCGAAGACGAAACAGGTGCCGTCGAAGTGGGCGGAGCCGCAGTGCTCGAAGTATTTCAGAATGCCGCCGTCGAGTTGGTAGACCTCGGTCCAGCCCTCACGCTGGAGGAGCGGGGCGGCTTTTTCGCAGCGAATGCCGCCGGTGCAGAAAGTGACGACGGGTTGCTGTTTCAGCTCGGGCGGCAGGGTGCGCAGGGCGGCGGGGAAATCGCGGAAGCGTTTGATGCGCGGATCGACGGCGCCGCGGAAGGTGCCGGCGGCGACCTCGTAGTCGTTGCGCGTGTCGAGGAGCGTGACGGCGCGGCCGGCGTCGAGCCATGCTTTGAGCGTGCGCGGATCGAGGCGCGGGGCCGGCGCGCGGGCGGGATCGAGGCCGTCGACGCCGAACGCGATGATCTCCTTTTTGATTTTCACGAAGAGCCGCCCGAAGGGCTGCGCGTCGCTCAGGCTCTCTTTCGGCGTAAGGTCGGCGAGGCCCGGTTCGCGGCGCACGGCGGCGACAAAGGTGTCGGTCCCGGCGCGCGTGCCGGCGACGAAGAGGTTGATGCCCTCGGCGGCGAGAAGCACGGTGCCTTTGAGGCCGGCCTCCGTCGCGGCGGCGCGGATACGCGATTGGAGCGCCGGCAGCTCGGACAGCGGCGTGAACCGGTAGGCGGAGAGATTGACGACGGCAGGCACGGCGAGGCGGTGGGGCGGGAAACCGGCGCGCGGCGGAGGGCGGGGGGCGAGGCGCAGGGGCGAACTCAGGCGCGCGGCCCGCCGCGCTCGGCGCGGGCGGTGGGCTGGGGGAGAATCTCGACGTAGATATCGGTGCTGCCGCCGGCGACGACGGAGTCGATCATGCGCGACATCATG
>JBILLY010000701.1:0-3326 GCA_044375835.1 Opitutaceae bacterium | reverse complement strand
GCCCCCGGCCAACGGCGAAACCGTCACCGGTCGGCCGATTCTCAATCTGTCCCTCGCCCTCAACTGGCACGTCGGCGCCGACTCGGTCCGCGGCTACCATGCCGTCAACCTCGCCATCCACGTCGCCGCCGCCCTCGCATTGTTCGGCGTCGCGCGGCGCACGCTGCGCGGTCCCCGCCTCGCCGCCCGCTTCGGCCCCCGGGCCGCGCCCCTCGCCGGCATGATCGCCGCGCTCTGGCTCGTCCATCCGCTGCAGACCGAGTCCGTCACCTACATCGTGCAGCGCGCCGAATCGCTCGTCGGGCTCTGGCTGTTGCTCGCGCTCTACGCCGCCACCCGGGCGACCGAGTCGCCCCGCCCCGCACGGTGGCAGGTCGCCGCCGTCGTGGCCTGCCTCCTCGGTATGGCCACCAAGGAAGTCATGTTCGCCGCGCCCCTCCTCGTGTGGCTGCACGCCGGTCTGTTTTTCTCGCCGTCGCTCCGCGCCGCCTGGCAGCGCCACCGCGGTTTCTGTCTCGCGCTCGGATCCACCTGGCTCCTGCTCGGCTGGCTCGTGCTGCGCACCGGCGACCGCGGCGCGACCGCGGGCTTCGACGCCGGCATCTCCCCGTGGCACTACCTCCTCACGCAATGCGGCGCGCTGCTGCACTACGTGCGCCTCGCCTTCTGGCCCGTGCCGCTGATCCTCGACTACGGCTTCGAGGTGGTGACGTCCCCGCTCGCCGCCGCCGCACCGGGCCTGGTCCTGCTCGCCGCGTTTGCCGCGACCGTCGTCGGACTGGTCCGGGGCCGCGCCTGGGCTTTTCTCGGCGCTTGGTTCTTTTTGCTGCTCGGCCCCAGTTCCTCGGTGGTGCCCGTCGCCACCCAGACGATCGCCGAACACCGCATGTATCTTCCGCTCGCCGCGCTTGTCGCCGGGGCCGTCCTCGGCGTGGAGCGCCTCGGCGGCCCCCGGGCGGTGTGGCCGTTGGCCGGCGCCGCCCTCGCCGCCGCCGTGCTCGTGCACGACCGCAATCGCGACTACGCCTCCACGCTCGCGATCTGGCACGACACCGCCGTCAAACGCCCGACCAACGCCCGCGCCCACCAGGAATTCGGCCTCGCGCTGAAAAACGCCGGCCGGCCCCGCGACGCCCTGCCGCACTTCGAACGCGCCCTCGCCCTCGTGCCCCACTACGACAAAGGCCGCCACAACTACGCCACCGCCCTGACCGAAGTCGGTGACCTCGCCGGCGCGGCCGGCCAATTCGACCTCGTGCTCGCCCGCGACCCCGCGTTCGCCGACTCCCTCTACGGCCTCGGCAACGTCCGCCGCCTGCAGGGCCGCCTCGACGAGGCCGTCGCCGCGTTCCAGGCCGCCGCCCGCGTCCGCCCCGCCTTCTCCAACGCCCACAACAACCTCGCGCTCCTGCTGTTCGAGCGCGGCCGGACCGACGAGGCCCTCGCCCATTTCGACGCCGCCGTCCGCGCCGATCCCGGATTTCTCGTCGGTTTCATGAACCGCGCCAACGCGCTCTTCCGCCTCGGTCGCCCGGCCGACGCCGCGCGCGATTTCGAGCACGCGCTCCGTCTCGCGCCCGCCTCCCTTGACGCCCGCGAAAACCTCGGCGTCTGCCTCATCGCCGCCGACCGGATCGCCGAGGGCATCCGGGTGCTCGAAGAAACCGCCCGTCTCGCCCCGGACCGCGTCTCCGTGCAGAACAACCTCGCCGCCGCGCGCGCGCGCCTCGCCGCCCCGTGAATCCGCCGCCGCCCCCCGCTCCCGCCTCGCCCGCCCCGCCCGCGACCGACCGCGGTCCGCGGCCCCGCCCGGGGGTGCTCGATCCGCATCTCGTCGCGGGCGCCGTCCTGATCTGCCTCGCCGCCCTCGCCGTCTACTGGCCCGCCCTGCGCGGCCCGTGGCTCTGGGACGACGATGTCGACATCCCCAACAACGAACTCCTCCGCGACCTGCCGGGCCTCTGGCGTATCTGGGTCGCCCCTACGACCCTCGACTACTACCCGCTCAAGTTCTCCGTGCAGTGGCTTCAGTGGCAGCTCTGGGGCGACGCCGTGCTCGGCTATCACTTGGTCAACGTCGCGCTCCACGCCGTCGGCGCGCTGCTCCTCTGGCGCGTGTTCACCCGCCTCGGCCTGCGCTTCGGCTGGCTCGGCGCCCTCGTCTTCACCGTCCACCCGCTCAACGTCGAATCCGTCGCGTGGATCGCGGAGCTGAAAAACACCCTCTCGCTGCCGCCCCTGCTCCTCGCGCTCCTCGCGTGGTTTGATTTCGTCGACCACGGCCGCCGCCGCGACCACCTCCGCGCCCTCGCCTGGTTTCTCGCCGCGCTGCTCTGCAAAACCTCCGTCGTGATGCTGCCCGTCGCGCTGCTCCTCCACGCATGGTGGCGCCGCGACACCCTCGGCCGGCGCGACCTGCTCGCGACCGCACCGTTCTTCGCGCTGTCGCTCGCCTTCGGCCTGCTCACGCTCTGGTTCCAAACCCACCGCGGCATGGGCGGCGAAACCGTCGTCATCGGCGGCCCGCTCGACCGCGTCGCTCTGGCCGGCACCTCCCTCGCGTTCTACGCCGCCAAGTCGCTCTGGCCGTTCGAACTTTATCCCATCTACGCCCGCTGGCCGATCGCGCCGTTCGCGTGGTGGCACGCCGCCCCGTGGCTGGTCCTCGCCGCGCTCGCCGCCGTCGCGTGGCGCCGGCGCGCGGGCTTCGGTCGCCACCTCGCCCTCGGCCTCGGCTGGTTCGTCGTCCACCTGCTGCTCGTCGTCGGTTTCGTGCCGATCTCGTTCATGCGCTTCACGTGGGTCATGGACCACTTCGTCTACGTCTCGCTGCCCGGCCTCATCGGCCTCGGCCTCGCCGCCCTCCAACTCCGCCCGCTGCGCCCCGCGCCGGTCTTTCTCTCCGGCATCGTGGTCTGCGCCGGTCTCGGCGCCCTCGCCCGCCCCTACGCCGCGACCTACGGCGATCCCCATGCCTTTTGGACGCACGCGATCCGCGGCCAGCCCGACTCCGCCGTCGCCCGCAACAACCTCGGGCTCGCCCTCGTCGGCCGCGGCGACCTCGCCGGCTCGATCGCCGAATTCGACCGCGCCCTCCGGCTCGATCCCGCCTACTTCGAGGCGCGCATGAACCTCGGCAACATGCTCGCCCGCGCCGGCCGCCACGCCGAGGGCATCGCCCACCTCGAGCAGGCCGTCGCGCAGCGCCCGCGGCTCGCCGCCGCCCACTACAACCTCGGCGTCGCGCTCAAAAACGCCGGCCGTCTGCCCGATGCCCTCGTCGCCTACACCCGCGCGCTCGAACTCAAACCGCGCTTTCTCGATGC
>JBILLY010000143.1:0-8706 GCA_044375835.1 Opitutaceae bacterium | reverse complement strand
TGCGGTAGCCGGCTTTGGTGGAGAGCACGAGTTCGTCGCGATGGGCGGCGAGCTCGCGGTGTAGGATGTCGCCGAAGTTTGTCTCGGCGGCGCCCGGCGGCGGGCCGTAGTTGTTGGCGAGGTCGAAGTGGGTGATGCCGAGGTCGAAGGCGCGGCAGACGAGGGCGGTGCGGACGGCGGCGTCGGTCTCGGCGCCGAAATTGTGCCAGAGGCCGAGGGAAACCGCGGGGAGCTGGAGTCCGCTGCGACCGCAGCGGCGGAACAGTGCGGGCCGGGTGTAGCGATCCGGTGCGGGCGTGTGCGGCATGGGCGGAGCGTGCGAAGGCGGGGGCGTTTGACGAGCGCGGGTTGGACAACAAAAAGACCCGCCGGCAAGGGCGGGTCGTGGAAAAACGAGGGGGAAGCAGGCCGGCTTATGCGACCGCTTTGGGGATCTCGACGTCGAGGTCGACGGCGTGGGGGTGGTTGCGTTTGACGCGGTGCAGCTGGTGGCGCCGCTGCAGCATGCGGTCGAGTTTGTCGACGAGCATGGAGACGGCCTTGTGGCATTCGTCGGCCTGGACAGAAGCATTCATGTCGGGCCCGTGGATCTGGATGTGGCCTTTGGCGGTGAACTTCGCGGCAACCGCTTGGTTGCGGTCGCATTCCAACTCCACGCGGATACGCACGATGCGCTCCTCGTGGCGAAACAATCGTTCGGCTTTCTCGCGGACAAACGTCTTGAGAGACGGAGTCAGGTCGAGGTGAATGCCGGAGACGATCAGTTCGTGGTTGTTTTGGCTGTTCATGTTTCTGCGTATGGGTTCGGGTGAACCGGAAGCGGGACGCAGCCTGCTCCCGGGAAGAAAAACTCAACGACTACGCGCCTGTCCCACGTGCCCTCGCCAAGCGAAGTGCTCCAACCGTATGCGGCTGTCGTAGTGACAGGCGGATCTTCCGGTATTGGAAAATCGTTCATTGAGCTGGGCGCGAAGCTGAAACCGAACCTGCGGTTTTGCAACCTCTCGCGCCGGAAGCCGGCAGGCAGAACGTTCGTTAATACTGGGAGCGAGCCGCGGCATGTGCGCTGCGATCTGGCCGACGCGGCGGCGGTGGCCGAGGCGGCCGGGGCGGTGGCGACATGGCTCGCGGACGAGGTGCCGGAGGGGCGGGTGCTGCTCATCAACAACGCCGGTATCGGCGCGTTCGGCCCGTTTCCTGAGCCCGATCTGCCGCTGCAGTTGAAAATGATCGACGTGAACGTGCGCGGAGTGGTGGAGCTGACGGGCCGGCTCCTGCCCGCGCTGCGCGCGCGGGGCGGGGCGGTGCTCAACGTGGCGTCGACCGTGGCGTATCAGCCGGTGCCTTACGCGGCGACCTACGCCGCGACGAAGGCTTTCGTGCTGCACTGGACGATCGCGCTCGATGCGGAGTGGCGCGGCACGGGGGTGCGGGCGATCGCGCTCTGCCCGGGCACGACGCGGACGGAGTTTTTCTCCGCGGCGGGATTGCCGGGCGGGACGGTGCGCACGGACGGGGCGATGAGCGCGGACGACGTCGCGGCGGCGGGCTACCGCGCGCTGGGCGGCGGACGCAGCGCGGTGGTGGCCGGCGGGCTCAACCGCGCGATGGTCGCGGGCACCGCGATGTTGCCGAAGAGCTGGGCGGCGCGTTTGGCCGGCCGGGTGATGGCGGGACGACGCTCGGAGCCGAAGCCGTGAGCGCCGCGGCCGAGCCGGACGACGATTTCTCCCAGCGCGCGTGCGCGTGGCCGCGCCGGGCCCGCGTGCCCGGTCCGGTGCGGATGATCGAGCCGGCGGAGGTGCCGGGCTGGATCGTGCACGAGGACGAGCGGATGCTCGTGGTCAACAAGCCGGGCGACGTGGTTTGCCACCCGTCGAAGGCGGGGCCGTGGTCGAGTCTAGTGGGGGCGCTGCGCGAATACGCGGGGTTGCCTACGGTGCATCTGGTTTTCCGGCTGGATCGCGAGACGAGCGGGATCGTGGTGCTGGCGAAAGACGCGCGCACGGCGAGCCGACTGCAGACCGCGATGCAGGAGCGCAAGATCGGCAAAGCGTATCTGGCGGTGCTCGTCGGTGATCTGCCGGGGCCCGTGACGGTGGACCAGGCGCTCGGCGACGACCTGGCGAGTCCGGTTTTCATCAAGTCGGCGGTCGTGCCGGCCGGGGAGGGCAAGACGGCCGTGACACACTTCGCGCCGGTGGGGCGCGGCGGCGGATTTACCCTGGCCCGGGTCGTGACGGAGACGGGGCGCAAACACCAGATCAGGGCGCATGCGCAGTGGCTCGGCCACGGGTTGGTGGGCGACAAGATCTACGGGCCGGACGCGCGGTTGTATCTCGATTTCATCGATCACGGGTGGACGGATGCGCTGGCGGCGCGGCTGTTGTTGCCCCGCCAGGCGTTGCATTGCGCGGAAATCGACTTGCGTCCGGCGGGCTTCGCGAACGTCTTCGCCGCGCCGCTCGCGGCCGATCTCGGGCACTTTTGCCGCGAGCGCGGCATTGCGCCCGTCGCGGAAGACCGAAAAGCGGCCGCAGATGGGTTGGTTCAGACTCAGTAGCCCTACGCGGCCGAGCGATTTAGCGGGTAAAAGAAAACCATCGTTTGCAGACGATGGCAGTCGTGCCCACTAGGATTTTCCCGTGCCAGATCGCGCTGCAAAACTCCAACGCCAATTCGGGACAACTGTGCGGACCGAGCGCAAAGCCCGTGGCCTCACCCAACAGGAACTCGCTTTCAGTTCCGACCTCAGTCTCACCTACATCGGCGAGATCGAACGCGGCCAGCGTATGGTATCGCTGGATACGCTCGAGCGGGTCGCCGGAGCCCTGAACTACACCGGGGCCCAGCTGCTGACCAAGGCCGGTCTCTGACCGGTCGGTCCGGTCCGCCGCGCCGACGCGACGGACCGGATGCCAAGCTTCAGCGGCCGAGAGCGGCGCGGAGGACGGGCTCGAACACGTCCGCCTGCCGGACGAAACCGAGGTCGCTCGGGTGCGAACCGTCGGTGGCGCCCTCGGCGTCGTCGCCGAGCAGACCGTCACCGGCGACATAGAACAGGCCCTTAACGCCGTCGGCCTGCAGCGCGGCATAGGCCTCGCGGAGGGCGGCGTGATTGTCGGTGTGGTGCTGGTTGCGCGCGGGCAGGATCCACGAGTTGGTGTTGCGACGATCCTCGACGAGGACGATGGGCACGGCGGGGTGCGCGGCGCGGAGTTGCTTCACCAGCGGGACAGTGCGCTCGCGGACCTGGGCGGCGCCCATGTTGGGCAGACAGTCGATCACGAAGACGGCGGCGTCGATTTTCACGAGGAGGTCGCCGACGGCGGCGTCCATGCGGCCGTTGCCGGAGAAGCCGAGATTGATCACGGGGCGGTCGAACCGGCGGCCCAAAATGGCGGTGTGGACCATGCCGGGACGGGTGGCGCTGGCGCCGTGCGTGATGGAGGTGCCGTAGAACACGATGGGTTTTTCGGCGCGCGGCGCGAGCGGCTCGAACTTGGCATCGGGCGGGACACCGAGACTCAGTTCCTCGATGCCGTTGTAGAGGGGAAGATAGACGGCGTATTCGCGCAGGCCGGGGGCGAGGCCGGCGACGATCTGCTGGCGCACCACCTTGCCTTCCGGGCGGGTGACGCCGACCCAGCGCCATTTGCCCGCGGTGTCGCGTGCGTAGAGGTCGAGGCCGGAAGCTCCGATCGCGGTCATGTTGGAGCCGGCGAGGCGTTCCTTGCTCAGGGTGTAGTTGGCCCAGAGGACGGTGGCGTCGGTCCGGAAGCGGACCATCATGCCCGCGCTGTCGCGACTGAGGCGCCAGACGGCGTCGGTGACTTTGCCGTCGGCGACGGCGGGGAAGCGGTCGAACCACTTCCTGCGTTCCATGTCGCCGAAGGCCCGGCCCTCGAGACCCCACTGTTTGACGTCGTGCCAAGCGAGGGGCGGTTCGGCCGGGGTCGCGGCGGGCGCGGCGGCTTTGGGCGCGGCTTTCTTCGGGGCGGGCGATTGGGCGGGGGCGGCCGGGGTGAGGGAGATCGCAAGAAACGCGAAGATGAGGGTGGAGGGGCGGTGGCGCATGCGTGGGCCGATGATCCGCGCGGCGGAATCGGGGCGTCAAGGGGCGCAACGCGATCACGGCAGGGCACAGGCGCGGCGCGGAGCCGGGTGCACACCGAAGCCGGGCTTGCGCCTGCGCGGGCGGCGGACGCACGGTGCGTGCGATGAACGCGATTCTACCGGAGGCGGCGCAGCGCGCGGTGCGGTATCTGGATGGCTTGGACGGCCGGGGCGTGGCGCCCACGCCGGAGGCGATCGCGGGGTTGCGGCGGCTCGACGAGGCGCTGCCGGCGGGCCCGGGCGACGAACGGGAGACGCTGCGGTTGCTCGACGAGATCGGTTCGCCGGCGACGATGGCGATGGCGGGGCGGCGGTTTTTCGGGTTCGTGATCGGCGGAGCGTTGCCGGTCTCGCTCGCGGCCAACTGGCTGGCCGGGGCGTGGGACCAAAACAGCGTGCTCTACCGGGCATCGCCGGCGACGGCGTATGTGGAGCAGGTGGCGTTGCGCTGGCTGCTGGACGTGCTCGGCCTGCCGCGGGACTGCGGCGGCGCTTTTGTCACGGGCGCAACGGTGGCGAATTTGTGCGCGTTGGCGGCCGCGCGCCACGCGGTGTCGACGCGCGCGGGGTGGCCGGTGGAGGCGCAGGGATTGTTCGGCGCGCCGCCCATCACGGTCATCGTGGGCGCGGAGGTGCACCCGTCCGTGACGAAGTCGCTCGGCGTGCTCGGTCTGGGGCGAACGCGGGTGGTCACGGTGCCGGCGGATGGGCAGGGGCGGATGCGGACGGAGCTTTTGCCGGCGATGGCGGGGCCGACGATCGTGTGCGCGCAGGTGGGCAACGTGAACACGGGGGCGTGCGACGACGTCGCGGCGATCGTGCGGGCGGCGAAGCCGGCGGGGGCGTGGGTGCATGTCGACGGGGCGTTCGGCTTGTGGGCGGCGGCGGCGCCCACGCGGGCGGCCCTGGTGGCGGGCATGGCGGAGGCGGATTCCTGGGCGACGGATGCGCACAAGTGGCTCAACGTGCCCTACGACTCCGGGGTCGCGTTCGTGCGCGATGCGCGGGCGTTGCAGGCGGCGATGGCGATCACGGCGGACTATCTGCCGACGGAGAGCGAGGTGCGGAATCCGGCGGATTTCACGCCCGAGTTGTCGCGGCGAGCGCGCGGCGTCGAGGTCTGGGCGGCCCTGCGGACGCTCGGACGGGCGGGGGTGGCGGATCTGATCGAGCGGACGTGCGGGCACGCGCGGCGCTTTGCGGCGGGGCTCGCGGCGGGCGGTTGCGGGATCTTGAACGACGTGGTGCTGAACCAGGTGCTCGTGACCTTCGGCGACGCGGATCGGACGCGGCGGGTGATCGACGCGATCCAGCGGGACGGGACGCTGTGGGCCGGCGTCACGGTGTGGCAGGGGCGGACGGCGATGCGGATCAGCGTGTCGTCGTGGGCGACGACGACGGAGGACGTGGACCGGTGCGTGGCGACGATCCTGCGGCTCGCGGAGGAGACGCCATGACGGTGGTGCGCACGGAGCGGCTGGAGCTGCGGCGGTTGACCGTGGCCGACGCGGCCTTCGTGCTGGAGCTGGTGAACGACCCGGACTGGCTGCGCCACATCGGCGACCGCGGGGTGCGCACGACGGCGGAGGCGGAGGACTACCTGCGGCGCGGCCCGCTCGCGATGTATGAGAAGTTCGGATTCGGGCTTTGGGCGGTGGTGCCGGCAAGCGGCGGCGAGCCGCTGGGCATCTGCGGTCTGATCAAGCGCGACAGCCTGCCCGACGTGGACGTGGGCTACGCGTTCTTGCCGCGCTACCGCGGCCAAGGCTATGCGCGCGAGGCGGTGGCAGCCTCGCTGGCGCACGGCCGCGACGTGTTCGGTCTGCGCCGGATCGTCGCGATCACGTCGCCCGACAACGAGCGCTCGGTGCGGCTGTTGACCGGGCTGGGCCTCCGCGAGGAGGCGCGGGTGCGGCTCTCGGCCGACGGCGGCGAGAGCCGGTTGTTCGCGTGGAACGGCGAAGGCGGCGGGGCCGCGGGCGCCGGATGACAGCCGGGGCGGGTGCGGCGCGGCGGACCGATCCGCCGGCGCGCGCGGGTGGACGGGTGCCTCAGAAATCGACCGACGTCGTGAAGCGGAACGTGCGCGGATCGCCCCAGGAACCGCTGCCGACCGCGGCGGAGCGGTAGTATTCCTTGTCGAAGAGGTTGTCGACGTTGAGCTGGAAGTTGACGTTGCGGTTGTAGATTTTGCGGCTGTAGCCGAAGAAGGCGTTGTAGAGCTTGTAGGCCGGAGACCAGATGTTGGTCGGCGTGGCGTTGGCGGCGGCGAGGGCGACGGTGCCGCGGTAGGTGCGCAGGCGCCAGTTCATGCCGGAGCCGACGGAGAAGCCCTTCAGCGCGCCGTCGCCGAATTGGTAGCGGGTGAAGAGATTGCCACGGGCCTTGGTGTAGCCGCCGTTGGGCACGCCTTCGGGAATGGTGAGCAGGAAGTCGTCGAGCAGCGGCGTCGCGCGGTTCTGGGATTTGGCGGCGTCGCGGAATCCCTTGAGGATCGGCGCGCGGTCGGTGAGCACGACCTCGTTGTCGGCGTAGGATGCGCTGAGGCGCCAGCCCTTGGCGGGGGAGGCAATGATCTGCAGTTCGTTGCCGCGGGAAAGCGTGGTCTGGTAGTCGCCGGTGGCGGTGGGATCGAACGTCGACGGGAAGATCCCGACGAGTTCGTCGCGCAGTTGCTGCGTGATGCCGGGGACGGCGTAACGGGCGTTGGGGGTGAAATTCTTGTAGCGGACAAGGTTCACCTCGAGGCGGCCCTGGAGGAAGGAGAAGCGGGCGGAGATATCGGTGCCTTCGCCGACGGGGATGCCGGAGAGTTCGCCGGAGTTGAACGTGGCCGCGCCTTGGCCGACGGAGATGCGGAAGGACTGGGCGTAGTTGTAGCCGAGGGCGAACATGTCGTTGAAGCGGAGCACGCCGCCGTAGTTGGCGCCGTCGACCTTGTATTGGACATACTTGAGGGCGGGGGTGTTGAAGGAATCGAGGTAGTCGAGCTCCCACTGCTGCTGCGGGCGCAGGGAGCCGCGGATGGTGCGCATGTTGAAGTGATCGCGGCGGTAGCCGATCATCGTGTAGAGATGGTTTTTGAAATAGTTGCCGGACGCGCCGACGCCCCAGGACGGCGTGTAGAAGCGGCGGTCGATGAACTGGCCGGTGGCGGCGCGGCCGGCGACATCCGGGTAGTAAACGGACTGGCCGGCGATCGGCGAGAGGTCGTCGGTGCGGTCGGGACCGACGCCGTCTTTCAGGTAGTAGCGGCGGTAGAAGCGGTTGGCCCCGAAGGTCGTGCGGTTGGTGGCGAAGGCGGCGGCGGTGATGTCGCGGTTGATGGTGCCGACCCAGGCGGGGCTGGCGGGGTCGATATACTCGACGTATTTCGGCTTTTTCTGGCCGGGGGTGTCCTGGTGCTGCTGCACGTTGACGACGAACTGTTGGTTGAACCACTTCGTCTCGAGGTCGTAGACGGCGGAGAAGCGGATATCGCGGACGATGTTGCCGTCGATGCTGCGGGTGCGGAAATACTCCGCGTAGAGTTCGTTGAAGTAGGGATTGGGCTGGCCGTTGGGCAAGGTGGCGCTGCGGTCGCGCAAAATGCTGCGCGAGCTGACGGTCCAGTTGTCGATCTTCTGCTGGTAGAAATTGCCGGTGAACTGGAGGTGGAGTTTTTTCCCGATGTGGTGCTCGGCCTCGAGGGTGAAGGAGGTGGTGGCGTTGTTGTAGGTGCTGTCCGGGCCGTTGAGCTGGGTTTTCTTCGGGATGATGGAGTAGTCGGTGATCGCGACGCCCGGGCCGGTGCTGATGGTGCGGTTGGGCACGCCGGCGGCCTGGGCGCGGTGGCCGGTGCCGGTGGCGGTGTTGAAGATGTAGCCGACGTTGCCGAGGGTGGCGGTGGCGGCGCGCGAGAAGTTGTCGACGAACATACCCTGCGAGAGCACGGACTCGGTGCGGCCGTGTTCGGCCATGGCGCTCACGGTGGTGTTCTTGAAGGGCCGGTAAGTGACGGCACCGTAGAGCCCGCGGAAATCGCGCTGGACGTTGTCGATCCACGATTCGCCGTAGTGGGAGACGGCGGCGAAACGGGCGGCGAGTTTGCCGCGGACGAGCGTGCGGTTGACGTCGATCTCGGCGCGGCGGAGGTCGTAGCTGCCGAGCATCAACCGGGCGCGGTTGATGGTGCGGCCGATGTGGCCGCGTTTGGTGATCTGATTCTGGGCGCCGCCGACATCGGCTTCGCCGTAGAGAAAGGCGTTGGGGCCGCGGAGCTCCTCGACGCGCTCGGTGGAGAAGGCATCCATCGGGGAATACCAGATCCAGCCGTTGCGGAGGGCGTAGGCGTTGGAAATGCCGCGGAGGATGATGCGGCTCTGGACGGTGGCGTTGGGGTCGGGGTTGGATTCGCCGGAGACCATCCAGGTCGACATCTCCTCCATCGTCGTGAGCCCGAGGTCCTCGATGAACTGGGAGTTCATGATCGAGATCGAGTTCGCGACATTCTTGAGTTCCTGCACGGTGCGCATGCCGGAGGTGGTCTGCTGCGTGCCGTAGCCGGTGTCGCGGTCGTCGGTGACCGTAAAGACGCTGAGCGTGATGGCC
>JBILLY010000530.1:0-4080 GCA_044375835.1 Opitutaceae bacterium | reverse complement strand
GGTGGTGGTTGTGGCCTGGGCCTTTTTGGGGGGGGGGGGGGGGGGGGGGGGGGGGGGCGGGGGGGGTGGCGGCGGGCGCGGCTTGGGCGAACAGGGCCGGGGCGATCGGGACAGAGAGCGCGGCCGCGAGGCGGACGAGCGGGACGAGGCGGTTGGGCTGGATGGTTTTCACGAGTGTCGGGAAAAAAGTGACCGAGGCGGGTGCGAAGCGGATGACTCGCGGGCGCGAACAAACGACAGGATCGACGAAGGGAACGGCCGGCAGAGCGGACGAAACGACCGGTTACTACGCAAGACGGAACACGGAGCACGAAAGTTGGTGGACCCGGCAACGCAGCCTCGCCAAACGGCGCGCGGGCGCGATAGGTCGCAGGCCGCTTCCGAATGTCCTTCGAACTCCCTCCGGCCGTGCGGCCGACCCTGTATTTCATCGGTGTCACGACGCGGCAGTCGTCGATCAACGCGGTGTTCCCGCGCTGGGCGGAGCGACTCGGACTCGGCGACTGCGAGCTGCGCGGGCTGGATTTCCCGCTCGGGGCGCCGCGCGAGCACTACCGGGCGGCGATCGAGGCGATCCGGCGCGATCCCCTCGCGCGCGGCGCGCTGGTGACGACGCACAAGGTGGCGGTCCACCGCGCGGCGCGCGATCTCTTCGATGCGGTGGATCCGCTCACGGAGGCGCTCGGGGAATTCGGTTCGATCTACAAACGCGACGGCCGGCTGCACGGGCGCGCGGTGGACCCGGTGACGTCGGGGCTCGCGCTGAATGCGTTTTGGGCGCCGGCGCGCGGACGCGGGGCAGTCGACGCCCTGGTGCTCGGCGCGGGCGGCGCGGGCACGGCGCTGGCGTGGCGGCTCAGTGCCGGGGAAGCGGCGGGACAGCGGCCGAGACGGGTCGTGGTGGCGGATCGTGCGCCCGAGCGCATCGACCATCTGCGGACTCTGCACGCGACATGGGCGGGAGCGGTGCCGCTCGAGGCGCGGGTGGTGGCGGAGGCGCGGGAGGCGGACGGCTTGGTCGCGGCGCTCGCGCCCGGTTCGCTGGTGGTCAACGCGACCGGGGCGGGAAAGGACACGCCGGGCTCGCCGCTGACGGACGCGGCGCGGTTTCCGGAGGGCGGAGCGGTGTGGGAGTTCAACTATCGCGGCGACCTGGTGTTTCTCGCGCAGGCGCGGGCGCAGGCGGCGGCGCGGGGGCTGCACATCGAGGACGGATGGACGTATTTTCTGCACGGGTGGAGCCGGGTGATCGGGGACGTGTTTGCCCGCGAGATCCCGACGAGCGGGCCGGTGTTCGACGATCTGGGGCGGATCGCGGCGGCGACGCGCTGACGGGGAGCGGGCGGACAGGGCGTTGCGTTTCCACAACCGGCGCGTCTCGCTTGGGGCCGTCGGGCGCCGGTCCGACTGAACCCAACTCTCCCCATGAATCGTCGTCGTTTTCTCTCCCGCACGGGCGCCTCGCTGGCGGCCGGCTCGATGTTTCCCGCCCTGGCGCTCGGTGCCGAGACGGCCGGTGCGAAAAAGCTGCCCGCGGCCAGCACCACCTACACGCCGGGGGAAAAGCCGAAGCCGGTGGTCAAGGCGGGCGAGTTCGTTTTCGCGGCGGCGCATTTCGATCACAATCACCTCACGGGCCAGACCAGCGGGCTCCTCGCCGCGGGCGGCACGTTGAAATGGATCTTTGAACCGGACGACGCGAAGCGCGCGGACTTCATGAAGCGTTACCCGCAGGCGAAGGCGGCGCGCGCGTTCGACGAGATTCTGGCGGACAAAGAGGTGAAACTGGTGACGACCGCGGCGGTGACCTCGGAGCGCGGGCCGATCGGGGTGCGGGTGATGGAGGCGGGCAAGGACTACTTCACGGACAAGGCGCCGTTCACGACGCAGGCGCAGCTGGAGGACGCGCGGCGGACGGCGGCGCGGACGGGGCGGAAGTATTTTGTCTACTACGGCGAGCGGCTCGGCTCGGAAGCGGGGATGTTTGCCACCGACCTGATCGCGCAAGGGGTGATCGGACGCGTGGTGCAGGTGGCGGGGCTCGGGCCGCACCGGCTCAACAAGGCGACGCGGCCGAAGTGGTTTTTCGAGCGCGAGAAATACGGCGGCATCCTCTGCGACATCGGCAGCCACCAGTGCGAGCAGTTCATCGCGTATGCGGGAATCAAGGACGCGACGGTGACGAACGCGGTCGTGGGCAACTTCGCCAATCCGGACACGCCGGAGCTGGAAGATTTCGGCGAGGCGTCTTTCGCCGGCGACAACGGGGCGACGAATACGTTTCGCGTCGATTGGCTGACGCCGGACGGACTCGGGACCTGGGGCGACGGACGGACGTTCATCCTCGGCACCAAGGGCTACATCGAGCTGCGCAAATACATCGACGTGGGCCGCGAAAAGCGGGGCGGCCACGTGTTCGTCGTCGACCAGAAGGGCGAGCACTACGTGCCGGTGGACGGCAAGGTGGGCTACCGCTTCTTCGGCGAGTTCATCCTCGATTGTCTCAACCGCACCGAGAAGGCGATGACGCAGGCGCACGCGTTCAAGGCCGCCGAGCTCTGCCTGAAGGCGCAGGCGGCGGCGCGGCGGCTCGCGACTTGAGGTCCGGGGCGTCGCGACGGCGCGGCCGGGGCGAGGCCGCCGACGAACGGCGGCGCGACGAAAAGTCCGGCGCGCGACGCCGCGTGGGTGGCTGGCTGACGGCGCGGTGGGCGGCGACGGCGCGGCGTGTTTCCGGACGCCGGGAGTGGGGCGGAAATTGCGAGCCGGCGGGCAGGGATGCCCGCCGCTACGGATGCCCGCCGCTACCTCGCAAACCGGGGCCGCTCTCGCCGTGGGCTCAGAGCCCCTTCGGACGCCAGCCGTCGCGATAGCTGCGGCCGACGAAGGCGTTGGCGGCTTTTTCGTTGTCGAAGCTGAGTTTCGCGGCGTTCCAGTTGAGGGTGGTCTGCGGGAAACGGACGGCGACGCTGCCGAGCAGCACGGCTTCGGTGAGCGGGCCGGAGTAGTCGAAGTCGGCGGACGGTTTTTGGCCGTTCATGCACGCCTCGGCCCAGAGCGACCAGTGGTGGCCTTGCTCGGCGTCGGGGAGTTTGTAGTCCTTGAATTTTTCGAGGGGGAAGAGCTTCGGCGCGGCGATGTGCGGGATGTGCAGCACGCCGTCGGTGCCGATGATGATCGAGCCCTGGCTGTTGTCGTCGTCGGCGGTGCCGCTGCGGCGTTTTTTCGGGTCGGCGGATTTTGCCGGGGCGGCCGCGGCGACGGGCGATTTGACGAGATCGCGGATGTGCTGCGGCGGGCGGGCGTCGCCGTCATACCACGTGACGGCGACGGTCTTGTCCGCGGTGTAGCGGTTGCCCGGGAAGACGTAGCGGATGTTGGCGTTGACGGCCCAGTTCCAGGCGTCGGGCGCGGGGCCTTCGGAGCGGACGGAGAGCGGAGAGGTGAGGGCGAGGGCTTTGAAAACCGGGTCGTAGATGTGGCAGCCCATGTCGCCGAAGGTGCCGGTGCCGAAGTCGAGGCGCTTGCGCCATTGGCCCGGGTGATAGTAGCCGGCGACGAAGGGGCGCTGGGCGGCGACGCCGAGCCAGAGATCCCAATCGAGGGTGGAGGGGACGGGATCGGTCTTGGCGGGCGGGCCGCCGGCGTCGCCCCATTTCTTGGAGCTCCAGGTGTGGACCTCCTTCACTTTGCCGAGGATGCCGCTCTGCACGATGGCGACGGCCTGGCGGTAGACCTTGTAGCTGTGGATCTGGATGCCCATCTGCGTGACGAGCTTCTTCTCGCGGGCGAGTTCGGTGAGGGCGCGGGTCTCGTGCAGGTTGTGGGCGAGGGGCTTCTGGCAATAGCAGTGTTTGCCGAGCTGCATCGCGGAGAGCGCGATGGGCGCGTGCATGTGGTCGGGCGTCGAGACGTTCACCGAGTCGAGGTTGTTGCCCTCCTTGTCGAGGAGCTGGCGCCAGTCCTGGTAGATGCGGACGTCGGGATACGTTTCCTTGATCTGCTTGGTGCGGGCGAGGTCGACATCGGCGACGGCGACGAGCTTCACGAAGGGATTGCTCATGATCGCCTGGATGTCGT
>JBILLY010000700.1:0-3328 GCA_044375835.1 Opitutaceae bacterium | reverse complement strand
CCTTCCGCCTTCCGCCTTCCGCCTTTCGCCTTTCGCCTTTCCCCGCCTTCCACCTTTCCGACTCCCCATGCCCACGCCCACCCCTTCCCGCGCCCAGCAACGCCACGATGCCCTGCAGCGCCGCCACTTCCTCCGCGGTCTCGGCGCGGCCGTCGTGCTCCCCGCCTTCGCCTCGCTCCTCCCGCGCACCGCCCGCGCCGCCTCCGCCGCCCCCGCGGCCGGCGTCACCGCCACCGGCGCCCCGCTGCGCACCGCCTTCGTCTACTTCCCCAACGGCGCCATCCCCGCCCGCTGGTGGCCCGCCGGCGGCGTCTCCGATTTCAAATTCGGCCCCACCCTCGCTCCGCTTGATCCCCTGCGCGGCAAGCTCCAGGTCCTCGGCGGCCTCGACCACCTCAACGCCCGCGCCGGCAACGACGGCGGCGGCGACCACGCCCGCGGCAACGGCGTCTTCCTCACCGGCGTCCGCATCAACAAGAGCGCCACCGACGTCCGCGCCGGCGTCTCCATCGACCAGGTCATGGCCGACCGCATCGGCCACCTCACCCGCTTCCGCTCCCTCGAGCTCACCTGCGACGTCAACCGCCCCTCCGGCAGCTGCGACTCCGGCTACTCCTGCGCCTACCAATACAACCTCAGCTGGCGCTCCCCCACCTCCCCGCTCACGCCCGAAAACAACCCGCGCCTCGTCTTCGAGCGCCTCTTCGGCGCCGGCCCCCACGGCGAGCGCGCCGCCAACGCCCAGGCCCGCCTCGCCGCCCGCCGCTCGGTCCTCGACTTCGTCCTCGACGACGCCCGCCGCCTCCAAGGCCGCCTCGGCCACGACGACCGCGAAAAACTCGACGAATACCTCACCGGCGTCCGCGACGTCGAAACCCGCATCCAGCAGTCCGAGCGCTTCGGTCCGCCGGTCGACCCCGCCCAGCCCACGCCGGCCGGCATCCCCACCAACCACGGCGAACACGTCGACCTCATGTATGACATGCTGCTGCTCGCCTTCAAAACCGACAGCACGCGCATCGCCACCTTCGCCCTCAGCCACGACGGCGACAACCGCTCCTTCGGCCACATCGGCATCGCCGAGGGCCACCACGACCTCTCGCACCACCAGAACCAGGAAGACCGCGTCGAGAAAGTCGCGCAGATCGACCGCTGGTATGTCGAGCGCTTCGCCGCCTTCCTGCGCAAGCTCGACGCCACGCCCGACATCGACGGCCAGTCGCTCCTGCACAACTCGCGCATCCTCTACGGCAGCGGCAACGCCGATGGCAACCGCCACAGCCACGACAACCTCCCGCTGATCCTCGCCGGCGCCGGCGGCGGCGCGCTCACCCCCGGCCGCTACGTGCAGCACGGCGGCAAGCCGCTCTCCAACCTCTTCCTCAACCTCGCCGACCAAGCCGGCGTCGCGCCCATCGAGCGTTTCGGCGACTCCACCGCCCGCCTCGCCAACGTCTGATACCAACGTCCGCTGGCCACGGGACGATTCTGAGGTGGGGCTGGCTCTCCGAGCCGGCCTGGGTTGCAGGGAGCATTGCCGGCCGGCCTTCACCCGATCGCGGAAAACAAGCCTCGTCTCTCCGACTGTCCAAACGTCGAGCGACGAAGTTCCACGCGCTCCGCCCCCAAATTCCGTCCTTCGACTCGCCGCCTCTGATTTCCGAATTCCGAAGTCCGGCTCTCAGCTCTCAACTGCTTCCCCCTCGCCCCGCCGCCTCTCGCCGCCGCAGCTGCCCGCACGCCGCGTCGATCTCGCGCCCACGTGACCGCCGGAAATGCGCCACCGCGCCCCGCGCCCGCAGCTCCGCCGCAAACACCTCCGCCGCCTCGTCCGGCGTCCGCTCATACTCGCGCCCGCGCAGGCTCAGCCCCGTCGGGTTGTAGCGCAGCAAATTCACGTGCATGCGCCGCCCGCCGAGCACCTCGGCCAGCTGCCGCGCCTGCGCCGGCGCGTCGTTCACGCCCTTGAGCAGGCAATACTGGATCGTCACCGGCCGCCCGCGGCTCGCCTGAAACCGATCCGCCGCCGCCAGAATGTCCGCGATCGGAAACCGTTTCCCCATCGGCAGCAGCTGCGCGCGCGTCGCGTCGTCCGGCGCATGCAGCGAGACCGCGAGGTGGAAATTGTGCCCCGTCGCCGTCAGCGCCTCGATGCCCGGGATGATGCCGACCGTGGAGATCGTGATCTGCCGCCAGCCGAGACCGCCCACGCGGTTGTCCGCGATCCGCTCCACCGCCGCCAACACCGCGTCGAGGTTCAGCAACGGCTCGCCCATGCCCATGAACACCAGCGTCTGCAGCGTGCGCCCGGATGCCCGCGCCTCGCGCCGCAACGCGAGAAACTGCTCCGTGATCTCGCCCGCCGTCAGGTTGCGCTCGAAGCCCGTCTTCGTCGTCGCGCAGAAATCGCAGCCCATCGCGCAGCCGACCTGCGACGACACGCACCCCGCCGCGCGGTCCGCGCGGAAATCCGGCATCAAGACCGTCTCCACCGTGCGCCCGTCCGCGAGCCGCAGCAGCAGCTTCGCCGTCCCGTCCTCGGCCACCGACCGCGCCACCGTCTCCGCCCCGCCCGCCGCGATTTCCGTCCGCACCCGGGCCGCCAGATCCTCCGGCCAACGCCGGTCCGCCGGTGCCGCGTCCAACGCCGCCAGCCCAGCCCCGTCCGCGTAGCCCGCGCGCAAGAGCCGCGCCGCATGGACGGGCTTGTGCCCCCACGCCGCAAAGAGCCCTTCCAGCTCGGCCAGACTGTAGTCGGAAAACGCGCGCACGCTCCCGCCACCCACGCACGCTTCCGCCCCCATGCCAAGCGCGCCCGCGGCCCGGCCGCGGCCTCCCGTTTGAATGATTCGTAGGGGCGGAGCTCGTCCACGCCCGAGCGCATCAACGGGGACGCCCCGACCCGGAAACCGGAAAGCCGCCACACCCGTCCCCGCGGTCTCGCATGACCATCGCGTCGAGTCGACCGCGGCCCACCTCTCCCTCCCGCTGCCGCCGCCCACCTCGCTACGGCACCAAATACACCTCGGCCATCACCTCGCCATCGGACCCCGCCCGCACCAGCGCCGTATAGGCGCCGGGCGCCAACGTCAGCACCTGCGCCGCATCGCGGCTGTCGGCCGGCAACGCAAACGCCCCCGCGCTCCGAAACACCTCGGCCAAGGCCCCGCCGCCGCCTCAGTTCACGAAGTAAACCTCGAGCAAAACCTCGCCTGCTGTGTCGACTCGGGCATGGGCCGTGTAGCTACCGGGCTCAAGGGTCAGCACGACGGCGCTGTCCCGGCTGGCGGCGGGCAGGGCAAAGGCTCCAACCGCGGTGAAGACCGCG
>JBILLY010000699.1:0-3330 GCA_044375835.1 Opitutaceae bacterium | reverse complement strand
GCCGGCCTGCTGATCCGCGCGGCGGGCCCGGCGCTGGGCCGCTTCGGTGTGGCGGACGCGCTCGCCGATCCGGTGATCGCGCTCTACCGCGGCGGCACGCTGATCGCGTCGAACGACGACTGGAGCGGCGCCGACAACGCCGCGCAGATCGCGCGCACGGCGGCGACCGCGGGAGCGTTTGCCTGGGAAGCCGGGAGTCGCGACGCGGCGCTGCTGACGACGCTGCCGGCCGGGGCGAACTACACCGTGCAGGTCAGCGGCAAGGCCGGGGCGACCGGCACGGCGCTGGTGGAATTCTACGTTGTGGAGTGAGCGGCAGGCTCGGTCCGGCAATGAAACCGAAACGCATTCTGGTCGCGGACGATTGCCCGGTGCTGCGCGGCTTTTACCGACTCGTGTTCTCCGGGCCGGAAACCGAGGTGGTCGTCGCCGGCGACGGCGCGGAGGCGTTGCGCGCGGCCGAGGCCGGGGCGTTCGACCTCGTGGTCACGGACCACGAGATGCCCGGGATGGACGGCCTCGCGCTGGTCCGCGCGCTGCGGGCGCTTGGCCACGGCGGCCCCGTCGCTGTCGTATCCGGTGCGCTGACACCGGCGCTCGCCGCGGAGTATCGCGCAGCCGGGGTCGCCCGGCTGCTGTCGAAGCCGTGTTCGTTGGCGGCGTTGCGCGCGCTGGCGGAGCCGGCGCCGTCGCGCGTCCTCGCCGCCTGAGCGCCGCCGGTGGCCGTGCCCGCGGTCGGCGGTGGTGCCTGTTTCTTTTTCCTCACCCACCATGCCCACCACCACCTCCGTGTTTCGCGCGGCGCTGCTGCTCGCCGGCAGTGGCGGCTGGTCCGCCCAGGTGAGCGATCCCCGGATCACCCGCTGGCGCCCCGCGCAAGCCGCCCAATACACCCGCATCTACGAAACGTCCGCCGGCAAAACGCGGCGCTGTCGTGCTGGACGGAGGACCCGCGGGCGTGTGCGAGGGGCGCCCCTGCGGTCCGGGGACGCGGCGAATTACTCCGGGCCGACCATCATGTAGCCGGCGGAGCGGACGGTGCGGATGAAGCGCGGCTCCTTGGCGTCGTCGCCGAGTTTCTTGCGGAGGGAGGAGATGTGGACGTCGATCGAGCGGTCGAAGACGTCGTAGTTGCGGTCGCGGCATTCCTCGAGGAGCGACTCGCGCGTCTTCACGCGGCCGCGGGCGCGGGCGAGGCTGGAGAGCAGATCGAATTCGACCGGCGTGAGCACGAGGGGAGCGGCGTCGAGGACGGCGGAGCGGGCGTCGAGGTTGAGGCGGAGCGGGCCGACGACGACTTCGGCGGGCGGAGCATCGGCGGCCGCGGTGGCGGCGGCGGTCGCGGCGCTGCGGCGGAGCACGGCGCGGAGCCGCGCGAGCAGTTCGCGGGTGGAAAACGTTTTCGGGAGGTAGTCGTCGGCGCCGACCTCGAGGCCGACGATGCGGTCCATCTCGTCGCCACGGGCGGTGAGCATGAGGACGGGAACGGTGCTGCGGGCGCGGATTTTTTTCAGGACCTCGAAGCCGTCGAGGCTGGGGAGCATGACGTCGAGGATGACGGCGTGCCACGGCTCGGGGGCGTTGAGCGCGCGGTCGACGCCCTCGGGGCCGGTGTGGACGGCGGCGACGTCGAAGCCGAGCGGTTCGAGGTAGGAAGCGACGAGGCGGCAGAGTTTGCGGTCGTCGTCGATCATCAGGAGCCGGGTGCGGCCGGAGGCGGCGGAGTCGACAGTCATCGGGGCGATTCTGTGGGGATACGGGGCGGGGCGTGCAACCGCCGAGCGGGAGAAAGGCCGGAAAGCGGGGCGGTGGCGCCGCCGGCAAGTCGGGGCGACGGAGAGTGAAGCAGGTGCCTCGTTGCGGCGAGCGACGGGACGGCACGGGAGCGTGGCGACGGAGTTTCGCCGGCGTGGGCCGGGGCGAGCGGCGGACGGTCTGCGGGCGGAGGCGAACTCAGCCGAGCTCAGGCCGTTGATCCGGGCGCAGCGAGGCGATCGGGCGGCACCTTTCGGTGTGTGGGACGGCGCGCCCGGAGCGCGCCCGCGCCCGGGCCACGCCTGCGGCGTGACGCGCGCCGCGCCGCCGCGCACCGTGCGTCAGCCGCTCCATCTGCGTTCCGGGCAGGCGGCGGGCTTTCGCGGTTGAAATTTGTTCGCCCTCTCGCCTTGCGGTTCTGCCGACAACGGCAGGAGTCCGGATCAAGCTTGCTTGATGCGGAAGACGTTGTCGGTGCGTTCGCGGCGGAGGGTGATTTCCACGAGCAAGGTGCGGTGCGGGACGAAGACTTGGCGGAGTCTCTGCGGGCCGAGGCGGAGTGCGCCGATGTCGCTCGAGGACAAGGTGCGGTAGCCGACGTTGCCGTTGACGTTGATGTCGGGCGAGGCGGAGAGGCTGACGTTGAGGGTGTCGTTGGCGCCGTCGATTTTCTTGTGGAGCGCGGAGCAGTCGATGAGCAGCGAGCGATAGGAGGGATCGTCGCCGTGGGCGTGGACGGTGCGGATGACGTCGCGGTGGAAGAAGGCGGCGAAGAGGTCCTTGGGGTCGTCTTTGTCGTCGAGGTAGAATTCGAGGAAGTAGTCGCGGACGGGCGCACCGGCGTCGTCGAGCACGCGGACGGCGAGGTTTTGGTAGCCGAGGCGTTCCTTGTCGTTTTGGGCCTCGGCGCGGGCGGTGATCGCGCGAGTTTCCGTTTCGCAGGCGTCGCACCACGCGTCGAAGGTGGCGTCGGTGACGCGCAGGGCGTCGGCGATGAGGCGGCGGCCGGCGGGGTCCTTGGGGCCGCGGTCCTTCATGGCGGCGGTGGAGTGGTTGTCGCCGTCGAGGATGCGGAAGGCGGTGCGGCCGCCGGAGGAGTGGACGGCGCTGACGGCGGGGTTTTGCGGATCGCGGCTGAAGTCGATCGAGAGGCGGGCGCAGTTGAGATTGGCGGTGGAGGCGCGGACGGTGCCGTCGGAGCCGTCTTCGTTGGCGGCGGCGGCGATGCCGGAGTAGCCGACGTTGCCGACGAGCACGGTGCAGAGGATGCGGCCGGGGCCGTAGCGGGTGGCGGCGCCGAAGCGGTCGCGCAGGGCGAGTTGCCAGGCGTAGGGGCTGGCGAGTTCGAGGCCCTTGAGCAGGCGGAGGCCGGTTTGGAAGGGTTTGTCGGCTTTGAAGCCTTTGACGACGCGGCCGATGAAGGAGTGGCCCTTGTGCGCGAGGGGCGAGCCGAAGTTGGCGGGCGCGAGCATCAGCAGGCGGTGGACCGGGCTGGCGTCGGGCGCGAAGTGGGTGTCGAGCCAGTCGCGAATGACGAGGCCGCCGGTGCTGTGGACGATGGCGTCGACGCTGCGG
>JBILLY010000698.1:0-3333 GCA_044375835.1 Opitutaceae bacterium | reverse complement strand
CACGCCGCCGGCCGGCCTCTGGATGACGGGCTACGCGTCGCGCGACAAACCGGCGGAGGGCACGGCGCAAGACCTGTGGGTGAAGGCGCTGGCGGTCGCCGATCCGGCGGGCAACCGCGGCGTGCTGCTGACACTCGATTTGTGCGGCATCTCGCGCGAGATCACCGACCGCGTGGCGGCGGAGATAGGGAAAGCGCACGGGCTGGCGCGCGGCGCAGTGATGGTGAACGTCTCGCACACGCACTGTTCGCCGGTGCTCGGGAGCTACCTGATGGGCCTGCGCATTTTGCCGCCGGACGGCCAAGCCAAGGCGGACGCCTACACCACGGGGCTCGAAGGCAAGATGGCGCGCACGGCGAACGCGGCGCTCGCGGCGCTGGCCCCCGCGACGCTGGCGTGGAGCGAGGACGAGGCGCATTTCGGTTTCAACCGCCGCGAGAACGCGGAGAAAGACGTCCCGGCGAAGCGGGCGGCGGGGGCGGCGCTGAAGGGGCCGTTCGATCCGCGCGTGCCCGTGCTGGCGGTGCGCGACGCGAAGGGCGGCTTGCAGGCGCTGCTGATTTCCTACGCGTGCCACAACACGACGTTGTCCTTCATGCAGTGGCACGGCGACTACGCGGGCGTGGCGCAGGCGGAACTGGAGAAGCGCCACGCGGGCGCGACGGTGATGTTTGCGATCGGGTGCGGGGCGGACATCAACCCGGCGCCGCGCCGCGAACTCGCGCACGTCGAGCAGCACGGCCGCGCGCTGGCGGACGCGGCGGACCGCGCGCTGGCCAAGCCGGCCAAGCCGATCGCCCCGCGCTTCGCGGCGGCGCTGGAGGACATCACGCTGACCTTTGCGCGCCGGCCGACGGAGGCGCAGCTCGTCGAGGCGGAGACGAAGCAGCAGCCGAACAAAGAAATGTATCAGGCCTGGGCGGCGGCGGTGCGCCAGCGCCAGCGCACGCACGGCGACAAGATGATGCAGGAGGCCTATCCGATCCAGGCGTGGCGGCTCGGCGACCTCGCGTGGATCGCTTTGGGCGGCGAGGTGGTGGTCGACTACGCGCTGCGGTTGCGGCGCGAGACGCCGGGCGACGTGTGGGTTTTCGGCTACTCGAACGACGTGCTCGCCTACATCCCGAGCGAGCGCGTGCTCAAGGAAGGCCGCTACGAAGGCGACACCTCGATGGTGCCCTACGGCCGGCCCGGCCCGTGGTCACCGGGCCTCGAGGACCGCATCGTGGCGAAGTCGCTCGAGCTCGTCGCGCGGGTGCGTGCGGCCAAGTGAGCCGATGAGGCGCGCGGAGGAGCGGGCGGCATGACGCGGGTGTCGCGGCCGATCGCCGTGGCGATGCCGGCGCACGGCGTGGTGTTCGCGGAGAGCGTGCACGCGGAGAATTTCCGCATGCCGGTGCGGGCGGATCCGTTCCACAAGCTGCTCTACGTCTTGCACGGGCGGATGGTGTTCGTCGACCCCACGGGCGGGCAGGAGACGGTCGCGGGCCCGGGCACTTTGCTGGCGGTCGATCGCGGCACGGCGCACCAGTTGCGGGACGAAGCGCCCGCGGTATTGCTGCTCTTGTGCCTCGCGCCGGGGTTCGTCGCGGGGGACCCGGCGCGGAAGGCGCTGTGGCGCGATTTGGCGGCGGTGGGCCGCTGGCAGATCGCGGCGGGGAAACCGTCGAGCCAGCGCTTCGAGAACCTGTGGCGGCGGGGCCTGCTGGAGCAGACCGCGGCGCATCCCGGGGCGACGGTGGCGGTGCCCGCGCTGGCGGCGCAGATTCTGGTGGCGCTGGCGCGGCTGCCGGCGGCGGGCGCGGGGGCGGACACGCCGGAGCGCCGCGTGCGGACGGTGGCGCGGGAGTTGGCGGAGACATTCTACGACGAATGGACGCTGGACCGGGCGGCGGGGCGGGCGGGGCTCTCGCGCCGGCGTTTCAGCGAGCTGTTCCGCACGCACACGGGCGGGACGTTTCTGGACACGCTGACCGCGCTGCGCCTGAAGCATGCGGCGCGCTTGCTGCAGGCGGGCGGGCACTCGGTGACGGGCGTGGCGTTCTCCTGCGGCTACCGCGATCTCTCGCATTTCTACCGGGTGTTCCGGCGGCGCTACGGTCGGCCGCCGGGCGAGTGGGTCGGCCGCGGTTGAGCGGCGGCGACGACGCCGCCGGGCGGAGCGGGATGCACCTATGCCGCGGCGGCATGGGCAACGAGCGTCATCCCGGGCGGTGCGGGTCGGGCGCGTCCCGGCGGCTTCCTCGCAGAGGGAGAATCGCCCGCTACCGGCCGCCATGCCGCGCCCGCATGGGCTAGCGTCGGAATGATGCCCGGCACATTTTTCCGCGTTTACATGCCGCCGCGGACGTTGTGCATGGACGCCCCGCGAAACCGGCCAGCGGAGGCGCCACCCAGGGCGTCGCCCGTTGCCGGTGTCCGCGTTCGCCGTCCCCGGCGAGCAGGGAACTTCTCACCGATGGAACTCCGACTTTTCCGCACTTTTCTGGCCGTCGCCGAGACGATGAACATCTCGGCGGCGGCGCGGCATCTGCGCGTGACGCAGCCCGCGCTGAGCCGCCAGATCCGGGCGCTGGAGAACGTGGTGGGGCATCCGCTGTTTGTGCGGCACCAGAAGGGCCTGCGGTTGACGGCGACGGGCGTGACCCTGCGCGACCACGGGATCAAAGCGGTGGCGGCGGTGGACGAGGCGTTGCGCGCGGCGCGCGGGACGGGCACGAGCGCGGGCACCGTGGTGCGGCTGGGCTACTACGGCATCAGCATCTGGGAAAACCTGCTCGCGCCGGCCGTGGAGATGTTTTCCCGCCGATTTCCGGACGTGACGCTGCACATGGTGGAAGAATCGTCGGTGCATCTGGCGGCCGATCTGCGCGAGGGGCACCTCGACGTGGCGCTGCTGAGTTCCGGCGATTACGAGCGCATCGCGGGCGGGGTGTCGGAGGTCGCGTGCACGGTGCCGGCGATGGTGGTGGTCGCATCGAACCATCGCCTCGCGAAGAAGCGCGTGGTGTCGTTGGACGACCTGCGGGACGAGGAAGTCATCGGTTTCAAGCACCAGGACGCGCCGGGCCGGTATCGGAATTTCCTGGCGGCGTGCCGCGACGCGGGCTTCTCGCCGCGGGTGACCTACGTGGCGTCGATTTTCCCGGAGCTGTGCATGGCGCTGAAGCAGCGGATGGGCGTGGGCATCATCAGCTCGTTCGCGAATCCCGTGCCGCATCCGGGGGTGGTCTTCATCAAGTTGAAGCCGCCCGGGGTGCAGATGGAAATCTACACCGCCCATGCGGTGAACGCCGCGCCCGCGGCGCTCGAGCTGGAGCGGCTGATCGCGAA
>JBILLY010000697.1:0-3334 GCA_044375835.1 Opitutaceae bacterium | reverse complement strand
CGGCAACGAGGCCTACGCCGACGCCGCCAACCCCACCATCTCCGTCGACGACTCCGCCACCGTCACCGAGGTCAACACCTCCCGCTTCTCCTTTGAGGGCCAGGTCGCCAACGTCCTCGACGAGGAACTCGCGCTCCTCCACGGCCGCGACGACTTCCTCAATCCCAGCGTGCAGGTCGCGCCTGCCTACAACCGCCTGTATTGGAACTACACCCGCGGCATCAATTCCGGCGAAGCCCTCTATGCGGTGAACTACAACATCCGCGAAAAGGCCGGCAGTCCGACCGCCAACGGCGTCGTCGATGCCGCCGACGCGCAGCGCATGTTCCCGCAGGGCCACGGCGACGCCTACGGCCACTACCTCACCGCGCTCAAGGGCTACTACAAGCTGCTCACCAACCCGAACTTCTCCTGGACGCCCCGCACCGAGGCCGTGTCCGTCCTCGGACAGGCCGTCCAGATCGACTATTTCGACGAGCGCAAATTCGCCGCCGCCGCCGCCGGCGTCGCCCGCACCGCCGAGCAGATCCTCGCGCTCACCTACCGCCAGTCCTACAAGGATGATCCCGCCGCCGGCTGGTCGCACTTCCGCGACGGCAAGGCCAACAGCTCCACCGGCACCACCCGCCACTGGGGCCTCGACGAGTGGACTTCCCGCGCCACCCAGGGCGCCCTCTACCACTGGGTCGTCGGCAACGCCCTCCTGCCCGACAAGGACACCAACCCCGCCCACACCGGCGTGCAGGTCATCGACCGCACCACCGTGCCCGCGCTCAACCAGCTCGCCGTCGCCGCCGGCGACTTCCAGACGCGCATCGACAACGCCGGCGCCCACCTCAACCCCCTCGGCCTCAGCCCCGGCGCCATCGCGTTCGACATCTCCCCGTCCGACCTGAAGTCCGGCCGCTCCCACTACGAGCAGATCTACGACCGCGCCCTCCGCGCCGTGCTCAACGCCAAGGGCGCCTTCGACCAGGCCGCCAAGATGACGCGCTCCCTGCGCAATCAGGAAAACTCCCTCGATCTGTCCAACCAGACCATCGTCGATCAGGAAAAGGCCTACGTCCGCCAGCTCACCGAGCTCTACGGCACGCCCTACGCCGGCGACATCGGCGCCGGCAAAACCTACGCCCAGGGCTACACCGGCCCCGACGAGATCAACTGGTTCGTCATCGACCGCCCGACCGACCTCGTGGACACCACGGCTCCGGTCAAGGTCACCGTCACCGTCCCCACCGGCGTCAACACCTTCTCCGGCCTCGCCATGGAGGACCTCGTGAAAGCCTACACCGCGCAGACGACCACCAAGACCGTCTCGATCGCGATGAACCAGTATGCGCAGTTTGCCGACACTTGGGGCGCCGGCACCCTCGGCAGCCGCAACGTCACCGGCTCCATCCAGACCGCGCTCAGCGAGGTCGAGCAGGGCCGCACCGCCCTGCAGGCCCTCGTCGCCAAGGTCCAGAGCCGCACCCACACGCTCCTCCAGCGCAATTTGCTGTATCAGGAAATGGTCGCCGCCTACCTCGCCCGAGTCGAGGAGGAGGACTCCGCGGACTTCGACGTCCAGCTGATGAAGATCATCCAGACCGGCCTGACCGCCGGCGCGAAGTTCATGGCCGACAAGGCCGAGCAGATCAAAGACCGCGCCGAAGGCCTTTCCGAGGCTCCGCCCAAGAGCGTCGGTCTCGCCAACGACGCCACCTCCGGGCTGCGCGCCGCCATCAAGGCCGCCGGCGGCATTGTCGGCTTCGCCCTGAAAAATCTCGCCACCGTCGCCGAAAACCAGGCCGCCGGCATGGACGCCCGGATGGAAAAGCGCATGGCCGACTCCGAGGGCAAACTCGTCGAGATCGCCTTCGGCTATGAGAAAGCCCAGTCCGTCTACGAATACGAGCTGCTCTACCAGGAGGTCCTCCAGAGCCACTACGAGATCGCGCAGGCTGCCACCGACCTGCAGCGCAAGGTCGAGCGCTTCCGCAATCTCGTCGCCGAGGCCGACCGCATCAAGGCCGAGCGCGAGGTCTTCCGCCAGCGCGCCGCCGGCCTCATCCAGGGCTACCGGACCAAGGACCTCACCTTCCGCGCGTTTCGCAACGAGGCCCTCGAGCAATACCGCTCCCTCTTCGACCTCGCCTCGCGCTACACCTACCTCGCCGCCAAGTCCTACGACTACGAGACCGGCCTCCTCGGCTCCACCGCCGGCCAAAGCGTCATCAACGGCATCGTCGCCTCCCGCGCCCTCGGCGATCTCACCGGCGGCCAGCCGCAGGCCACCGTCAGCACCCTCGGCGACTCCGGCCTCGCCGGCACCATGGCCCGTCTCCAAGCGGACTGGGCCGTCGCCGAACCCCGCCTCGGCATCAACAACCCCGACAACAACGGCACGCTCTTCTCCCTCCGCCGCGAACTCTTCCGCCTGCTCGACGACCCCGCCCTCACCGACGACGACGCCGCCTGGCAGCAGACGCTCGAGCAGCACGTGATGAGCAACGTGCTCGCCGATCCGGATGTCGCCGCCTACGCGCGCAACCTCCGCAAGTCCGACGGCTCCGCCGTCCCCGGCATCGTGATACCGTTCTCCACCGCGATCTCGGAGGGCCTCAACTTCTTCGGCCTCCCGCTCGCGCCCGGCGACCACACGTTCACCAAGTCCAACTTCTCCACCAAGATCTACTCGGCCGGTCTCGTCTTCCGCGGCTACGTCGGCATGGACCCCTACACGCAGGGCCAAGTCAACGCCGGCACGCCCAACTCCACCGCGCCCAACGCCCTCAGCGCCACGCCCTACGCCTACCTCATCCCGACCGGCACCGACTACATGCGCGCCCCGCCGCTCGGCGACACCGACCAGATCCGCGGCTTCGTGGTGAAGGACCAGGCCCTGCCGCTGCCCTTCAACCTCGGCGCCACCGCCTTCTCGTCCACGCAGTTCTTCAACGCCAACGGCACCCTCAGCGAACAACCGTGGATTCTGCGCAAGCACCAGGCCTTCCGCCCCGTCAGCGATCCGGTGTTCTTCTACAGCTCCGTCCCCAACGAGTTCACCAACACCCGGCTCGTCGGCCGCAGCGTCTGGAACAGCGGCTGGAAAATCGTCATCCCCGCCAACACCCTGCACGCCGGCGAACAGGAGGGCCTCAATCGCTTTGTCGCCAGCGTGAAGGATATTGAGCTGTTCCTCCGGACCTACTCGCACTCAGGTAACTGAGTCATGTCCCCCCGCACCCGCTTGGTCCTCTCCGTCTCCAGTCTCCTCCTGATCGGCGGCCCGCTCGCCTACTACTTCACGCGCGGGTCCGCCCCGGCCTCGTCGCCCGCTCCGGCGGGCGGC
>JBILLY010000696.1:0-3335 GCA_044375835.1 Opitutaceae bacterium | reverse complement strand
GTGCGGTCGGCGGGCGACGCATCGAGCACTTCGCCGAAGATTTCCAGGTCGCTGGACACGCGGGGGCCGGGGAGGAGGTCAGGCCGCGGCCGCGCCGGAGCGGCCGCGGCGCGAGGTTTCGAGCAGGTGCTGGGCTGTCCGCACGGAAGGAGGAAAAATCGACGGGCGCGCGGCCGGGCACGCCGCGCGAGGGGCGGCGGTCATGGCGGGGCGACCGGAAGCGAAGCCGAGGAGGGCGCGAAGGCGGGAGGGAAGGAAACGCATGGGTGATGAGGTGGGTTCACCCTGCGAAGCGAAATTTTCAGACGGAATCGGCCACACATTCGGAAATTATTTTTGCGCGCGCAGCCGCGTGACCTCCTGGAACAGCCACGCGCGCGCGTAGGCCCAGTCGCGCGTGGCGGTGCGCGGGGAGATGCCGAGCAGCTCGGCGGCATCGTCGAGCGCGAGTCCCGCGAAAAATTTGAGCTTCACCAGTTCGGCCATGCGCGCGTCGTGCGCGGCGAGGGCGGAAAGCGCGTCGTGCACGAGGAGCAGCTCGGCGTCGTCCGCGAGGGGTGAGGCGATCTCCAGCCCGGGCGTCTCGGCGCTGATTTTTTCCACGCCGCCGCCGTGGCGCTCGGCCTGCTTGCGGCGGGCGCGGTCGATGAGGAGGTGGCGCATGGCTTCGGCGGCGGCGCCAAAGAAGTGCGCGCGGTTCTGCCAGCGCGGCTGGTCGTCGCCTCCGAGTGCGAGCCAAGCCTCGTGCACCAGAGCGGTGGGCTGGAGCGTTTGCCCGGGAGCCTCGCCGGCCATGCGGGCGGAGGCGATCCGGCGCAGCTCGGCGTAGACCAGCGGCATGAGCCGCGCCGCGGCGTGCGGATCTCCCTGTTCGATTCGCTGGAGAAGTTGCGTGATCTCGCCGGGGGGCACCGTGGCCGAAGCTGGGGCGCAAGGCGGCGGAAGGAAACTCATTTCTCATGCCGCCGCCGTGGCGCGTCCGGCACGCGTTGCGCGGAAGATTTTTTCCTTCGTTGCCTCGCATGCGGAGGCTTCCACACCTTTTCCTCTCTGCGCCATGTCCGCTCCCGCCGATCTCAACATCGACCACATCGCCAAACTCGCCCGCGTGGCCCTCACGCCCGAGGAAAAGGCCACCTTCGCCGCCCAGCTCGGCAGCGTCCTGCACCACATCGAGCAGCTGGCCAAGGTCGACGTCTCGGGCGTCGAGCCCAGCGCCCATGCCTTCGCCGTGCACAACGTCTGGCAGGAGGACATCGCCCGTCCCGGCCTCCCCGTCGCCGACGCCCTGCGCAACGCGCCCGCACAGCGCGAAAACATGGTCGTCGTCCCCAAGGTCGTCGAATAACGCGCGCCGCCCGCGCCCGCCTCGCTCCGTCCGCCCGTCCGGTCCCCGCATGTCCTCCGAACTCTACTATCAGACTATCCCGGCGCTCGCCGCCCGGCTCGCCGCGCGCGAACTCACCGCCGTGGAGCTCATGCAGGCGGTCGTCGCGCGCACCCGCGCCGTCGAGCCGCGCGTGCGTGCCTTCAACTCCGCCGACGAATCCGACGCCCTCGCGCAGGCCGCCGCGTCCGACGCGCGCCGCGCCGCCGGCGAGGTGAGGGGAGTGCTCGACGGCATCCCGCTCGGCCTCAAGGACGTCATCGCCGTCAAGGACCAGCCGCTCACCGCCTCGAGCAAGATGCTCGCGAACTTCGTTTCGCCCTACGACGCGACGGTCACCACGAAGCTCAAGGCCGCGGGCGCCGTGCTCTACGGGCGCCTGAACTGCGACGAGTTCGCCATGGGCTCGTCGACGGAGAACTCCGCGTTCCACCCGACCGGCAATCCCTGGGACGTCACGCGCGTGCCCGGCGGTTCCTCCGGCGGCAGCTCCGCCGCCCTCGCCGCCGGCTGCGCCCTCGCCACGCTCGGCTCGGACACCGGCGGCTCCATCCGCCAGCCGGCCGCGCTCTGCGGCGTCGTCGGCCTCAAGCCCACCTACGGCCTCGTCTCGCGCTACGGCTTGATCGCCTACGCCTCCTCCCTCGACCAGATCGGGCCCTTTGCCCGCACGGTGGAGGACGCCGCCATCGTGCTCGGCGCCATCGCCGGCCACGACGAGCGCGACTCCACGTCCTACCGCGCCGACATTCCCGACTACCGCGCCGAACTCGCCGCGCGCCGCGGGCCGTGGAAACTCGGCATCCCGAAGGAGTATTTCGGTGCCGGTCTCGACCCCGAGATCGCCGCCGCCGTCGAGCGCGCCGTGGAGTTCTACCGCGCGCAGGGCTGCGAGATCCGCGAGGTCTCGCTGCCGCACACCCAATACTGCCTCGACACCTACTACATCATCGCGACCGCCGAGGCCTCCTCGAACCTCGCGCGCTACGACGGCGTCCGCTACGGCCACCGCTCGAAGGCCGCCAAGGACATCGTCGATCTCTACTTCCAGTCGCGTGCCGAAGGCTTCGGCGCCGAGGTGAAGCGCCGCATCATTCTGGGCACCTACGTGCTCTCGAGCGGCTACTACGACGCCTACTACCTGCGCGCGCAGAAAGTCCGGACGTTGATCCGGCAGGATTTTCTCAACGCCTACAAGGAGGTCGACGCGCTGCTCACGCCCACCTCGCCGATCCCGGCCTTCAAGCTCGGCGAGAAGAGCGACCCGCTCGCGATGTATCTCTGCGACATCTACACCATCGGCGTGAACCTCGCCGGTCTGCCCGCGATCAGCGTGCCCTGCGGATTCACGGGCGGCAACCTCCCCATCGGTCTCCAGCTCATCGGCCAACCTTTCCGCGAAGCCGACCTCCTCGCCATCGCCCACAGCTACGAGCGCGCCCACACGTGGGGCAGCCGGCATCCCAACCTCTGACCCATTGTCCGCGTCACACCCGGACGTCGCGGAGCTTCGAAGCTTTTTCCTCCGTGTTGTCCGAGTCTTCCGTGGGCCACTCCTCCCGCCATGAATTACGAAGCTGTCATCGGTCTTGAAGTCCACGTCCAGATCAAGGCCCGGTCCAAGGTCTTCACCCGCGTGCCCACAGGTTACGGCCACGAGCCCAACACCCTGACCGACCCGACCGTGCTCGCGCTCCCGGGCGCCCTGCCGGTGATGAACAAGGCCGCCCTCGACGCCATCATCAAGGCCGGCCTCCTCCTCGGCTGCCGGATCGCGCCCGTCTGCAAATGGGACCGGAAAAACTACTTCTATCCGGACTCGCCGAAGAACTATCAGATTTCCCAATACGACCAGCCGCTCTGCCTGGGCGGCGCCGTCGAGATCGAACTGCCCGGGCCGGCGCGCAACATCATGGGCGGGCACAAGCGGATTCCGCTCACGCGCATC
>JBILLY010000694.1:0-3349 GCA_044375835.1 Opitutaceae bacterium | reverse complement strand
CCGGCACATTCGCCAGGCGAAACTCGCCGTTCTCGTTCGTCAGCGTCTCGAGCGTCGTCCCTTCGAGCGTGACGCGCGCATTGTTGAGCAGATTGCCGCTTTCGACATTGCGCACGCGGCCCTCGACGGTGGCGGTGGCCGCCTGCGCCCGCAGCGCCGGCACCGTCCCCACGAACGCCACCGTCGCGCCGGCCAGGCCCCAGCCGGCGGCGGCGACACCCCAACGGAAGCGAACGGACAAAGCGGACAGGACGGCGCGGGAGGAAGACGGCGTGGATTTCATGGTCGGAGCGGAGCCGCGATCAGCGGCCCCGGGGCATGGCGGGTGAGGACGAAGCACCGCCACGGTGTTTCGCGCCCCCGCCTTTCCGAGGCGATTCAACAGGTAACACCGTGTGACCATGCCGCCGCGCCCTCTGCGGTCGCCGCCCATCGCCCATCCGCCCGCCGGCTCCGCGCGCCGGCTCGGATTCCCCCCGCCGGACTCGCTCCCGCCGTCCCGTCAGCCCTTCCGGGCCAAACCGCGCAAAATGTCGTCCCGGTTTTCGTTGAACAGGTGCACGCCGTCGGCGCCCGCCGCATACCAGCGCGCCGACCGCGCCGCATACTGCTCCGCCGTCAGCAGCGTGCTCTTCGGCGGCACCAGTTTGCCCGCCGCGATCAGCCGATCTTCCTCCGCCGTGCAGTCATGGCCGTCGACGATCGCCTCCTCGCCCGCCAGCAGCGCGCACCCCGTCCCGCGCGTCATGCGCGCAAAGGGCGCCAGGTCGAACTCGTAGCCGCCTTTCCCGTATTGCCCGACCACGAGGTAATCCAGCCACCCCGCCCGCAGCCACGCCTCCGGATCGCAGCCCCAGAGCGGATACCTCTTCCAGTCGATGCGCACCGACAACCCCAGCCGCCGGCCCCGCGCCCGGCCCGCCGCGTCGAGCAGCGCCCGCACGTCGCCCACAAACCGCGTCATCAGCTCCTGGCGCAGCGGCACCCACCGCGGGTCCGTCGCCGCCACGCCCGCCGCATCGATCCCGTGGCGCGCCCGGAACGCCTCCGCCATCGGCGCCTCGAAACCGAAAAACTCCGGGTGCCGCTGGAAATCCAGGTTGATGCCGTCGATCTCCTGCCGCACCACCTCGCGCAGGATCGCCAGCCGGAACTCCCGCGTCTCCGGAAACGCGAACGACTGCTTCGCCAGCGTCTTTCCTTTCGCGTCCCTTTGCCGCAGCTCCGGGTGCCGCCACCAGAAATCGCTGTTCGCGTAGCGCGGGAAACTCCCGCCCCACATCGTCTCGGGGTAGTCGCCGTTCATCCGCAGCGAGGCGTAGCACGCCAGCCCCGCCTCGCGGCAGGCCGACGCCACCACCTGCAGCGTATGCGTGCCGTCGTCCGCGAGCCGCCGGAGCGTCTCCGCGGCCAGCTTGTCGCCGCGCCGCGGATACTCGGTCATCCCCGCGCCGATCATCTCCGTCGCCTCCGACCGGTAGTTCGTCCGGCTCCCCGCCACCACGCACCATTCCATCACCGCCACCGGCGTGGAGCGAAACGCGAGCATCGCCCGCCGCAGATCGTCCGCCGTCCGGTAGCGGCCGCTGTGGAACGCGCTGAACCCGTCGTCGTTCACCGCGAAAATCTTGTCGCCGCCCCGCGGCTGCGGCGGCCTCGGCGGTTGCGACGGTTGCGGCGGCCGCTCCGCCGCCCGCGTCGCCGCCGCGCCCGTCAGCCAAGCGCCGGCCAACGCCGCGAGCGCCTCGCGCCGGCTCCAACGTTCCCCGGTATGCCCGTGCGATTCGGATGTTGTCATCGTCAGCGCAGCAAGGAGCCCATCGCCGCCGCCATCCGCGTGGCGAGATCGCCGTGGCCTTCGGCGTTCGGGTGCACGCCGTCCGTCGTCCACGCCTGCAGCGACGCCCCGCCGCGCTGCCGTTCGTCCCAGCCCGCGAAGTGGTCGACCAGCGGCACCCGCAGCTCCCGCGCCACCGTCCGGCACCGCTCCATGTAGACCGCGAGCCGCCCGTTCGGATCTTCGCCGAGTCCGTTGCGTTTCGCCTGCTCGCCGAACTTCGGCGCGGTCATGAGCACCACGCCGATGCCCGCCGCCTTGAGCCGCCGCACGAGTTCCCGCAGGTTCGCCTCATAAGTGTCCGCGCTCAGGCGCGACTCCGTCTTGTCCGTGTCCACCCAGCTGTCGTTCGTCCCATACATGATGGTCACCCAATCCGGCCGCTGCGCCACGACGTCCCGGGCGAGCCGCGCCAGCGCGAGGTCCGTGCGCTCGCTGCCGATGCCGACGTTGTGCACCCGCACCGCCCGGCCCGCCGCCCGCAGCGCCGCCTCCAGCCGCGCCGCAAAGATCTCCGTCGGCGGCACCCCGGGCCGCGCCCCGCGCGTGATCGAGTCGCCCAACACCACGATCCGGGTCGCCGGTCCGTCGAGCGGCGCCGCCACCGGCGCCAGCCACTCCGTCTCGCGCACGACCGCGCGCACCGGACCCTGCATCGTCGAAATCCACAGCGTGCCGGGCTCCGCTTCGAAGACATAGGGATACGAGATCCAATACGCCCCTTCCCGCGCACCCGCCGGCACCGGGTTCCGCGCGATCACCTGGGGCATCGTCCACGTGCCACCGTCGTTCTCCGAAAACGCGACCGACAGCTCCTCCCGCCGGCCCGCGCGCGTCGCCGGATCGCGGTAGCGGTTGTAAACCAACGCCAGCCGCCCGCTCGCCAACCGCACCGCCATGCCCGGCGAGTCGCTCGCCGTCAGCGTCGACGGCATGCTCGCCGTCCAACGCTTCCCGCCGTCGCGCGACGTAAGCTCGTGGAAATACCCGTGCGGCACCCTCAGCAGGAGCTTCAGTTCGCCGTTCGCCTTCTCGAAGACCGTGCCTTCGATCCCGCCGCCGTGCGTCGCCGCGCTCAGGCCGCCGACCTTGCCGCCGTAGTTGCCCGCGCCGCCCAGGTCTATCGTGTCGCCGCGCTGCCAGGTGCGCCCGAGATCGTCGGAGAAAAACACCAGCGTCACGTGCCGCCCCGGATTCGCCGCCGCCTGCTGCGAGACCAACACCACGCGGCCGCTGCGCAGCTGGATCATCTGCCGCACCGCCCCGCACCAGCCGCCGTGCTGTTCCGACGGCGCCGACCACGTCGCGCCGTCGTCCGCGCTCCGCATCACATAGACAGGCAACCGGCAGCCTTCGAGCGGACCGCCCTGCCGGTCGTCCCATTTGAACACCTTCTCCCGCTCGTTGAGAAACGCATACAACACCGTGCCCTCCTTCGTCCGCAGCAGCGCCCGCTCCGGCCGCGACGCAAACTTGGTGCCGTCGAAAATCGCCCGCCGCTCCCACGTGCGC
>JBILLY010000695.1:0-3349 GCA_044375835.1 Opitutaceae bacterium | reverse complement strand
TCCGCCAGCGAAACGTCCGACTGTCCGAACGCCGCATGTCCGCCCCAGCCCCCACCCTGCGCTCGCTCGCCAAACTCCTCGGCCTTTCGCGCACCACGGTCTCCGACGCCCTCCGCGGCTCCCCGCGCGTCGATCCCCGCACCGCCGCCCGCGTCGCCGAGGCCGCCCGCACCGCCGGCTACCGCCGCAACCCGCTCGCCGGCGCCCTCATGTCCGAACTCCGGCGCTCCCGCGGCATCGCCTTCCGCGGCGTCCTCGCCGCCGTCGACTTCAACGAGCCCGACCGCCCCGACGACGCCGCCCGCTACCACCGCGAACTTGTCGCCGGCGCCGACGCCCGCGCCATCGAACTCGGCTTCAAGGTCGAAAAATTTTCCGTCGGCCACGCCGGCATGTCCGTCCCGCGCCTCGACTCCATTCTCCAGTCCCGCGGCATCCACGGCGTCGTCTTGCTCCCCGCCTGGGACGAACCCGACCTCAGCGCCCTCGACTGGACCCGCTACGCCGGCATCTACACCGACTACATCATCGAGCGCCCCGCCCTCCACTCCGTCTGTCCCGACCACTACCGCTCCCTCCTCGCCGCCCTCCAGCGCCTCGCCGGCCTCGGCTACCGGCGCCCCGGCCTCTTCCTCAAAAAGCACCAGGACGAGCGCCTCCAATTCCGCTGGGGCGCCGCCTTCCGCGCCTTCCAGGAAAGCCACCCCGACATCAAGGCCCTCCCGCCCCTCGTCGTGGAGAACTACACGCCCGCCGCCTTCGTGAAGTGGTTCCGCCAGCACAAGCCCGATGTCGTCCTCGCCCACAACACCGCCGCCATCGACTGGATGGAGACCTGCGGCGCCCGCCTCCCCGAGACCCACGGCTTCGTCAGCTTGAACGTCATGTTCAAAACGCGCCCCTGCGCCGGCCTCGCCCGCGTGCTGCGTGACGGCGGGCTCGTCGCCGCGCCCACCGAGACGGTCTACGGCCTCGCCGCCAACGCCCTCGATCCCGTCGCGTGCCGCGCCATCTTCCGCGCCAAGGGCCGCCCCGCCACCGATCCGTTGATCGTCCACCTCCGCTCCGCCCGCGACCTCGCCGCCGTCGCCGTGCCCAACGCCGCCGCCCTTCTCCTCGCGAAAAAATTCTGGCCCGGCCCGCTCACGCTCGTCCTCCCCAAGCTCCCCGTCATCCCCGCCGTCGTCTCCGCCGGCCTGCCCAGCGTCGCCGTCCGCGTCCCCGCGCACCCGCTCTTCCGCCGCCTGCTCGCCCTCGCCGGCGTCCCGCTCGCCGCCCCCAGCGCCAACCCCTTCGGCTACGTCAGCCCCACCACCGCCGACCACGTCCGCGCCAGCCTCGGCGCGAAAATCGACCACATCCTCGACGGCGGTCCCTGCGCCGTCGGCGTCGAATCCACCATCGTCGACCTCCGCGATCCCGCCGTCCCCGTCCTCCTCCGCCCCGGCGCCGTCACCCACGCGCAACTCGAAGCCTCCCTCGGCATCCCCGTCGCGATCCGCCACGCCGTCGCGAAAAAACACACCGCGCAGGTCGCGCCCGGCCTCCTCACCCGCCACTACAGCCCGCGCACGCCCGCCGTGCTGCACGACCGCCTCGACCCCCGCGCCGACGCCGCCGCTCCCGCCACCGAGGCCTGGGTCTTCGTCGCCCGCCCGCCCGGCGCCGCCTTCGCCGCCCCCGCGTCCTCATCCACGCGCGCCCGCCGCACCGCGCTCCCGAAAAACGTCCACTGGCTCGATGCCCGCGGCGACCTCCGCGGCGCCGCCCGTCGCCTCTTCGCCGTCCTGCGCGACCTCGACGCCGCCGGCTACACGCGCCTGCACTTCGAGCGCGCCGCCTCCACCGACGGCCTCGCCGCCGCCATCAACGACCGCCTCTCCCGCGCCGCCGCCCGCACCTGACCCGCCTGCCTCCGTCGCTCCGGCCCGTCGTCATCCCGGGCCCTCCGCGTCGTTCCCGTCTTTCCTGTCTCCGCCCGTCTTCTCCGTCGTCGGCGTCTTCTATCTCGCCGCCCGCGCCTCCCCCGCCTCCGCCCCGCCAACGGCCCCTCACTCCAGCGCCTTCGGATCCAGCACGACATGCCGGATCGTTTTCCGCCCCGCCGTGTAGGTCACGTGCACGCGTCCGTCGCGCGCCTGGATCACCGCCGGATACGCATAGCCGCTCACCACCGGCTCGGTCTCCAGCGTCGCCACGCGCCGCCAGTCCAGCCCGTCGCGCGACACCGCCACCGCCAGCGGCCAGCGGTCGCCCTTCGCCTCGTTCGGCCGATGCGCGCTCGGGTTGTAAACCAACAACTGCCGCCCGTCCGCCAGCGTCGCCGCATCCGTCCCCGAATTCGGATTCGGCAGCGCCGACGCCGTGAGCGCGCTCCACGTCGCCCCGCCGTCGCGCGACCAGGTCTGCGCCAACACACCTTGTTTCGTCCGCGCCAACGCCTGCAGCACCCCGCCCGCGTGAAACAGCACACTCGGCTGAATCGCATCGAGCCCCGGCCCCTTGCCCACCGGCCCGACCTTCGTCCAGGTCGCCCCCGCATCGCGCGACACCTCGAAATGCACCCGCCAGCCGTCCGCGTTGCCTTCCGTGCTCGAAGCACTCAGCCACGCGCCGTCCGCCAGCACCACCGGTTTGTTTTTCACCGGCCCCAAAATCCCCTCCGGCAACCGCCGCGCCGCGCTCCATGTCCGCCCGCCGTCGGCCGACGTCTTCACTTCGCCCCACCACGTGCTCGGCGACGGCCCGACTTTGTAGAACAGGTGCAACGCCGCGCCCGCCGGCTGAAACAACACCGGATTCCACGTCGGCCGCCGCGTCCCGTCCGGCTGCACGCCGTCAGCCACCGCCCGCGCCGGCTGCCAGCGCCCGCCCTCGTGCCGCGCGAAGCGGATCTCCACATCCGGGTGCCGCTCCTTCGTCCCGCCGAACCACGCCGCCGCCAGCCCGCCGTCCGCCAGCTCCACGATCGTCGAGGCATGACATTCCGGATACGGCGCGTCGGGATTGACCGTCGCCCGCGCGACGATCGCCGCCGCCCCCGGTTCCGCCGCTACGGCCCCCACCAGCCAGCCGACCGCGAGCCCGCAACACCCCGACCGCAACAAACGAAAAAACTCGGATAGCATGAGGGGAAAGGGCAACCGGCCGACACCGGCCACCCGCACCATGCCACCGCCCCGCCCCCCGACAAGCCCCCGCCCCGCCAGTCCGTTCGGCACCACCCCTCACCAACCACCCATAACCAACCACCCATCACCCATAACCCATCACCCCCCATCCCCCTCCCCTTTCCCCGCTTGTCACTCGTCACTCCTCACCCGTCACTTTGCCCCATGCCCCGCCTTCT
>JBILLY010000693.1:0-3352 GCA_044375835.1 Opitutaceae bacterium | reverse complement strand
GCCAGGCTGCCGGCCCTCGCCCACAGGCCTGCCGCCCTACGCCACTCGCCTTTCGCCTTGCGCCTTTCGCCTTTCGCCTTTCGCCTTTCGCCTTTCGCCTTCCGCCTTCCGCCTTCCGCCTTCCGCCTTCCGCCTTCCGCCTTCCCGACTTTCCACTTTTCCCGCGTGAACATCCTCTTCGTCAACTACGGCGACTTCACCACCAACAGCCTCAACCACATCGGCGGGTTCGCCAACACCCTCAGCGCCGCCGGCCACGCCTGCGTCGTCGCGGTCCCCGCCCGGAAGGACACCCTCGCGCACATCGCGCACCCGCTGTTCATCGCCGCCACCTACGACGAGGTCCTCGCCCGCCCCCACCTGTTCCCCAACGGCAAGACCGCCGACATCATCCACGCGTGGACGCCCCGCGAGTGCGTGCGCGACTTCACGGTCCGTTACCAGCGCGCCGCCCAGCTCCACCGCGGCGGCGACTTCCCGCCCGCCCCGCCCCGCGCCCGCCTGCTCGTCCACCTCGAGGACAACGAAAACTTCCTCCTCGAGTCCTACACCGGCCAACCCCTCGGCACCCTCCGCGCCGCCTCCGCCGCCGAGACCGCCGCCCGCCTCGACCCGAGCCTGCCCCACCCGCTCCGCAGCGACGCCTTCCTCCGCATCGCCGACGGCGTCACCCACATCATCGACAAACTCGCCGAATTCGCCCCGCCCGGCGTCCCCACCCACCTCCTCTTCCCCGGCGTCGACTTCGGCCTCTACCGCCCGCTCCCCGCGTCCGCTTCCGATCTCAACTCTGAAATCTCCGATCTCAGATCCTCGCTCGGTCTCCGCCCCGAGGAACGCGTCCTCGCCTTCACCGGCTCCAACACCTTCGCCAACGAGCCGGAGATGCGCGACCTCTACCTCGCCGTCGCCCTCCTCAACCAACGCGGCATCCCCACGCGCCTCGTCCGCACCGGCTTCAACTCCCCCCGCTTCCACGCCGGCCTCGCGCCCGACGTCCTCCAGCACGTCCTCGACCTCGGCTTCATCGAGAAGGCCAAGCTCCCCCGCCTCCTCGCCCTCGCCGATGTCCTAGTCCAGCCCGGCCGCCCCGGCGCCTTCAACGACTACCGCCTCCCGTCCAAGCTCCCCGAGTTCCTCGCCAGCGGCCGCCCCGTCATCCTCCCGCCGTCCAATCTCGCCGCCCTCATGACCGACGGCCGCGAAGCCGTTTTCCTCCCCGCCTCCGGCACGCCCACCGACATCGCCGACGCCGTCGCCCGCGTCCTCGCCGATCCCGCCCTCGCCGCCTCGCTCGGCGAACAGGGCGTCTTCTTCGCCCACCGCCACTTCGACCTCGCCGCCAACACCCGCGGCCTCGCCGATTTCTACTCCGCCGCCCTCGCCCGCGGCAGCGTCGCCGACTGGACCCTCGTCCGCGACCCCGACGCCACCGAGGCCACCCTCTTCGCCGCCCAGCTCGCCGCCCAGCTCAACGCCGCCGCCGCCTCGCTCGACGACCCCGCCGCCGCCCAACTCGCCGCCCAGACCGACCTCCTCGCCCACCTCGTCCGCCAGCTCGAACAAAACATCGAGCTCGCCGCCCGCGACCGCATCGCCGCCGTCCGCGCCGACCGCGACGCCATCGCCGCCAAGGAGGCGCTCACGCAGAACCACGTCAAAAACATCGAGGCCCTCCTCGCCGCCGCCCGCGAACACGCCGCCGGCCTCGAGAAGGCCCGCGAGCTCACCCAGCAATACGCCGACAACATCGCCAAGGACCGCGACCACCACCGCCACCGCCGCGACCAGGCCGACATCCTCCTCCGCACCGCCCGCCAGCAGGTCACCGCCTACGAAAACGCCCTCCTCGGCGCCGACGCCGAGATCGTCGCGCTGAAAGATTCCCTCGCCGCCACCGAGGACGCCCTCCGCCTCTCCCGCGCCGAAACCAAGATCTCCCGCGACGCCCACGCCGCCGAGGCCGCCGACCTGCGCAAACAGCTCGACGACGCCCGCGCCCAGGCCTCCCACCAACTCGCCGTCGCCGCCGCCGTCGCCGCCGACACGCTCGCCCAGACCGAGGCCAAACTCCGCTCCCGCGAGCAAAAGATCGCCAAGCTCGAGTCCTCCTTCTCCTGGAAGGTCACCTCTCCCCTCCGCGACCTCCGCCGCCTTTTTTTCGATAAGCCCGCTCCGCCCGAAGTCTCGCCGACCCTGATCGGCAACGTCGACTACCCGCAGGAGTGGGCCAACATCGCCCCGACCCTCAACGTCCGCGGCTGGTCCCTCCGCCGCGACCGCACCCAGCTCCAGGCCGTCCGCGCCCGCCTCGGCGACAAGCCGTGCTTCGCCCAGTTCGGCATCGAACGCCTCGATGTCCTCGACCACTTCCGCGACTACCCCGGCGCCGAGCGCTGCGGCTGGCAGATCAAGGCCGACGTCCCCAAGCGCGGCTCGCACCACCTCGTCATCGAAGTCCAGGACACCGCCGGCCAGTGGCACATCGCCGTCTCCCGCGCCGTCAAACGCACCGCCGACGCCGCCCCGCCCCCGCCCAACACCTACGCCGCCTGGGTCGAGCAATACGACCGCCTCACCCCCGAGACCGCCGACGCGCTCCGCGCCAAGCTCGCCGCGCTCAAGAAGCGCCCGCTCATCTCGGTGATCATGCCGGTCTACAACACGCCGGAAAAATGGCTCGTCGCCGCCATCGAGTCCGTCCGCCGCCAGCTCTACGACAACTGGGAACTCTGCATCGCCGACGACGCCTCCAAGCAGCCGCACGTCCGCAAAATCCTCGAGCGCTACGCCGCCAAGGACCCCAAGCGCATCAAGATCGTCATCCGCGAGACCAACGGCCATATCTCCGCCTCGTCCAACTCCGCCCTCGCCCTCGCCCACGGCGAGTTCGTCGCCCTCCTCGACCACGACGACGAGATCCGCCCCCACGCTCTCGCCTGCGTCGCCCTCGAACTCGACGCCCACCCCGACGCCGACCTCGTCTACTCCGACGAGGACAAGATCGACGAAAACGGCCACCGCTACGACCACTACTTCAAGCCCGACTGGAACCCCGACCTCTTCAACGTCCAGAACTACATCAGCCACCTCGGCGTCTACCGCACGCTCCTCGTCCGCGAAGTCGGCGGCTTCCGCGTCGGCTACGAAGGCTCGCAGGACTGGGACCTCGCGATGCGCGTCATCGAGCGCACCTCCGCCGACCGCATCCGCCACATCCCGAAAATCCTCTACCACTGGCGCAGCGTCGAAGGCTCCACCGCCACCGTCATCAGCGCCAAGACCTACGCCACCCAGGCCGCCGAGAAAGTGCTCAACGAACACTTCTTCCGCTGCGGGATCGACGCCAAGG
>JBILLY010000692.1:0-3355 GCA_044375835.1 Opitutaceae bacterium | reverse complement strand
TCCGTCCCGACCATGCCTCCCTTTTTCCTGTCCCACGCTAAACGTCCCCTGCGCCTCCACCGGCGCCTTTCCGCGCTCGCCGCGACCTGCGCCCTCGCCGCCCTATCGCCCTTCGCGCACGCCCAATCCGCTCCCGCTGCTACTTCTGTCCGGGCCACCACCAACACCACCCCCGCCTCCGCGTCCGTCACCGCGCTCGACCCGCTGACCGTCACCGGCACCCGCGAAAAAGCCCTCCTCTCGGAGACGCCCGTCTCCATCGGCGCCATCACGCCCGAAACCATCCGCGAAACCGCCCCGTTTCACCCGGGCCAATTGCTCGGCCAGATTCCCGGCGTCTCCGTCGCCGTCACCAACGGCGAAGGCCACACCACCGCCATCCGCCAGCCCTTCACCACCAGCCCGCTCTATCTCTTCCTCGAAGACGGCATTCCGATCCGCGCCACCGGCTTCTTCAACCACAACGCCCTCTACGAGGTAAATATCCCCATGGCCGGCGGCATCGAAGTCGTCCGCGGCCCCGGCACCGCCCTCCACGGCTCCGACGCCATCGGCGGCATCGTCAACATCCTCTCCCACGCTCCCGCCGGCCCCGCGGGCGCCAGCCTCAACAGCGAGTTCGGCGCCTTCGGCACGTGGCGCTTCCTCGGCAGCGCCGGCACTCCCCTAGGCGAAAACGGCGGCGTCCAGCTGGACCTCAACGCCACCCATACCGACGGCTGGCGCTTCCGCACCGGCTACGACCGCCAGAGCGCCAACCTCCGCTACGACCAGCGCCTCGACCGCGACACCGTCCTCAAAACCATCGTCGGCGTGTCCGACATCGACCAGCAAACCGGCGCCAACTCCGCCCTGCCCTACGCGGACTACGTTAACAATCCCACGCGCAACAATTTTTCCATCGCCTACCGCAAGGTCACCGCCGCCCGCATCTCCGTCGAATACGAACGCCAGCTCGGCACCGGCCTCGTCTCCGTCATCCCCTACTTCCGCGACAACTCCATGGAGCTCCTCGCCTCCTTCAACCTCAGCTCCGATCCCCGCATCGACCGGTCGCACAACGTCTCCTACGGCGTCCTCACGAAGTGGCGGAAAAACTTCTCCGCCCTCCGCACCCGCGTCATCGCCGGCCTCGACTTCGACTACAGCCCCGGCTCCCGCACCGAGACCAATCTCCTCGTCACCCGCACCGGCACCGGCGCCAACACCGTCTACAGCGCCTACACGCTCGGCACGCGCATCTACGATTATCACGTGACGTTCCGCAGCCTCTCGCCCTACGTCCACACCGAGTTCTCGCCGACCACCGCCCTCCGCGTCACCGCCGGCCTGCGCTACGACACGATGGGCTTCGACCAGGAAAACCACCTTTCCGCCGGCACCGTCTCCGCCAACGTCAACGGCGCGACCCGCTTCTACGGCCAACTCGCCAACAACGAATCCACCTTCTCGCGCCTCAGCCCGAAGCTCGGCGCCACCTACGCCCTCGCGCCCCGCACCCACCTCTACGCCTCCTACAACTTCGGCTTCCGCGCTCCGTCCGAGGGCCAGCTCTATCGCGCCGGCAACGACACCACCGCCGCCAACGCCCTCAACCGCGCCCGCCTCGCCCTCGCCCTCAAACCCATCCGCGCCGAGCAGATCGAGCTCGGCCTCCGCGGCGACCTCGGCCCGCTCAGCTACAACGTCGTCGCCTACGATCTCACCAAAAAGGACGACCTCGTCAGCCAGCGCGACCTCGCCACCAACATCAGCACCAACGTCAACGCCGGCCGCACCGAGCACCGCGGCCTCGAGGCCGGCCTCGGCGTCCGGCTCGGCGCGCAGCTCCGCCTCGACTCCGCGCTCTCCTACGCGCGCCACCGCTACGCCGACTGGGTCACCGCCACCGGCACGCTCAGCGGCAAGGAAATGGAAACCGCCCCGCGCGTCATGACCAACACCCGCCTCACCTGGCGCCCCCTCCCGATCGCCCTGCTCCAACTCGAGTGGGTCCGCATCGGCGACTACTGGCTCGAAGCCAGCAACTCCCCGACCTTCGGCAAATACCCCGGCCACGATCTCCTCAACGTCCGCGCCAGCTACTCCGTCACGAAACACCTCGGACTCTTCACCCGCGTGATGAACGCCGCCGACAAACGGTTTGCCGACACCGCCTCCGTCTCGTCGAATACGCCCGTGTTCACGCCCGGCCTCCCCCGCGCCTTCTACGGCGGCGTCGAACTCCGCTGGTAAAATAACCGCCATGCGCCGCACCTTTTCCACGTCGCTCGCCCTCGTGCTCCTCGCGCCCGCTGCCCTCGGCGCGGCGGAGCCGCCCGCTCCCGCCCATGCCCACGGCGGAAAATCCGCCAAGGGCGGCGACCGCGCCGCGCAGAGCGAGCTCGGCGCCCAGGCCGCCTTCGATGCCCAGGGCGTGCTCTGGGCCGTGCACAAGGTCAGCGGCCACATCGCCGTCAGCCGCTCCGAGGACCGCGGCCGCACCTGGCTCAACCCCGTGCTCGTCACGCCCGCGCCCGAGCCCACCGACACCGGCGGCGACGCCCGCCCGAAAATCGCGCTCGGCCCCGCCGGCGAAATCTACGTCACCTGGACCAAGCCGCTCGCGAAACCTTACACCGGCGAGATCAAGTTCGCCCGCTCCCTCGACGGCGGACGCACCTTCTCCGCTCCGTTCGTCGTCCACCGCGACCGCCAGGAAATCACCCACCGCTTCGACGCCCTCGCCGTCACCGCCCGCGGCCAGGTCGTCGTCGCGTGGATCGACAAACGCGACCTCGTCGCCGCCGTCGCCGCGAAGGCCCCGCCCTACCGTGGCGCCGCGATCTACTACGCCCTCTCCGACGACCGCGGCGCGACGTTCCGCCCCGACACCAAACTCGCCGACCACACCTGCGAGTGCTGTCGCATCGCCCTCGTCCCCCACGCCGATGGCAGCCTTACCGCCCTCTGGCGCCACATCTTCGCGCCCAACGTCCGCGACCACGCCCTCGCCCGTATCTCCCCCGCCGGCCAGCCCGGCCTCGTGCGCCGCGTGTCGTTCGAAGACTGGAAGATCGACGCCTGCCCGCACCACGGCCCCGCCCTCGCCGAAGATTCGCACCAACGCCTCCACGCCGTCTGGTTCAGCGCCGCCCCGCAAAACCAGGGCGTCTTCTACAGCCGCCTCCTCGCCGACGGCGTCGAAGCCCGCCGCCGCATCGGCGGCGACACGGCCGCGCACGCCGACCTCGCCGTCCTCGGCGACCGCGTCGCCGTCGCGTGGAAAGAATTCGACGGCGAGAAAACCCGCCTCCGCGCCCTCCTCTCTTCGGATGGCGGCGACCGCTGGCGCGAGGTCGAACTCGCCTCGACC
>JBILLY010000690.1:0-3381 GCA_044375835.1 Opitutaceae bacterium | reverse complement strand
ACGCCATATCACCCGCGACTCCGGCCTCCCCCAGGCCACCGTCTTCGCCCTCTGCGAGGACCGCGAGGGCGGCCTCTGGGTCGGCACCAACAGCGCCCCCGCCCGCGTCCTCTGGCGCTCCGCCGCCACCGTCTTCGACCACACCACCGGCGGCATCACCGACGCCCGCGCCAACGACTTCGTCCGCCACCGCGGCGTCCTCCACTATCTCAGCACCGACGGCCTCTACCGCCTCGTCCCCTCCGCCGATCCCCGCGTCCCCGCCCGCTTCGAGCGCGATCCCCGCGTCGACGTCCAGACCCGGCTCTCCTCGCTGCTCAGCCACCCGCAGGGCGGCCTCCTCCTCGGCGGCGGCCGCGGCCTCCAGCGCCTCGGCCCCGCCGGCCTCGAACTCCTCGTCGCCAAGCCCGACGGCCTCATCGGCCTCAGCGAATCCACCGCGCAACCCACCCGCATCTACTTCGCCCACAGCCGCGGCGTCGGCACCGGCGTCTTCGCCCCCGACGGCACCTGGCGCGACGAGGGCGATATCTCCGGCATCGACGCCGACAGCTACGACGTCCACGAAGACGCCGCCGGCGCCCTCTGGGTCGGCACCACCGCCAAGGGCGTCTACCGCGCCGTCCGCCCCGCCGGCGCCGCCGATTGGTCCGCCCCCGCCGTCACCCGCTTCGGCCCCGCGGACGGCCTGCCCGAAGGCCACGGTTCGATCTACCTCTGGCCCAGCTCCCTCGGCCTGCTCCACGACACCGCCCGTGGTATCTACCGTTTCGATACCGCCACCGGCCGCTTCGTCGCTTGGCGCGAACTCACCGCCTTCGACCCGCGCCCCCTCGTCCTCAACCCCGTCGCCGCCGGCGCCCCCGGCGAACTTTGGACCAACGGCCTCGCCACCGACATCAAGACCAAGGAGTCCCCGTTCCCGCTCCTCCACCTCCGCCGCCGCCCCGACGGCACCTTCGCCGCCACCGTCCCGCCCCCCGAGATCCAGGACTTCTTCGCCCCCGGCGCCCCCTACCGCATCTTCTGGGAGCCTCCGCCCGCCGCCGCGCCGCCCCCGTCCTCCGATCCTTCAACTTCAAACTTTCAACTTTCAACCGCCGGCTTGGCCGGCTCCGCGGGCTCCGCCGGCACCCTCTGGGCCAAAGGCGACCACGGCCTCCTCCGTCTCGATCTCGCCCGCTACCGCGCCGGCGGCCTCGCCGTCGCCCCGCTCATCCGCGGCATCTCCGCCGAGGGCCGCGATCTCGTCTTCCCCGCCGACAACCCCGGCCGCCTCGCCGTCGCCTGGTCGCGCGAACCCCTGACCATCACCTGGGTCTCGGGCCTCTTCCGCCGCACGGAGTCCGAGCGCTTCCAGACCCGCCTCGTCGGCTTCAACGACACTTGGTCCGCCCCGACCCCGCGCAACGACATCGCCTACACCAACCTCGAGGGCGGCCCCTTCCGCTTCGAGGTCCGCTCCGTCGACCGCCAGGGCGCGCCCGGCCCCGTATCCGGATTTACGTTTCACGTCGCCCCGCCCTGGCCCCGCTCGCCCGCCGCCTACGCCCTCTACTCCCTCGCCGGCGCCGCCGCCGTCGCCGGCTTCGTCCGCTGGCGCCTCCGCGCCGGCGACCGCGAGCGCCGCCGCCTCGAACGCCTCGTCGCCGACCGCACCGCCGAACTCCGCCTCGCCAAAGACGCCGCCGACGCCGCCAGCCGCGCCAAGAGCGTCTTCCTCGCCAACATGAGCCACGAGCTCCGCACGCCCCTCAACGGCGTCATCGGCTACGCCCAGGTCCTCATGAAGGACCGCGACCTCTCGCCCAAAAACCTCGAGCGCCTCCGCATCGTCCAGACCAGCGGCGAACACCTCCTCCGCATGATCAACGAGGTCCTCGATTTCTCCAAGATCGAGGCCGGCAAGATGGAGCTCGCCCCCGCCCCGTTCCACCTCCCGCAGCTCCTCCGCGACATCGCCGCCGCCCAGCAACCCCGCGCGCAGCAAAAAGCCCTCGAGTTCGTCTTCGACGCCGCCCCCGAACTCCCCGACCTCGTCGTCGGCGACTCCCTCAAACTCCGCCAGGTCCTCGACAACCTCCTCGGCAACGCGATCAAGTTCACCCCCGCCGGCCGCGTCACCCTCTCCGTCCGCTTCGCGGAAACCTCACCCGCCCCGCTCCCGTCGTCCCCCGACGCATCCCCGGCTCCCATCCCTCGTCCCTCGTCACTCGTCACTTCGCCCCCCGGCGACCACCCCACGACGTCCTCCGACGCTCCGCTCTCTGCTCTAGCCTCTCAGCTCTCAGCTCCAAAAAGCTTTCAACCGCCCGGCGAACGCCTCGCGTTCGCCGTGCTCGACACCGGCGTCGGCCTCGGCCCCGCCGACCAGGCCAAACTCTTCCAACCCTTCCACCAAGCCGCCGACGGCCGCCCGCCCGAACCCGGCACCGGCCTCGGTCTCGCCATCAGCCAGCGCTTCGTGGAACTCATGGGCGGTCGCCTCGCCGTCGAGAGCGACCTCGGCCGCGGCAGCCGTTTCCATTTCACCCTCACGCTCCCCGTCCTCGCCGCCGACGCCACCGCCCCCGCCGCCGCCTCCGAGCGCATCGTCGGCTACCGCGGCCCGCGCTGCCGCCTGCTCGTCGTCGACGACGTCGCCACCAACCGCCACGTCCTCCGCGAACTCCTCGCCCCGCTCGATTTCACCGTCACCGAAGCCGACTCCGGCGAAGCCGCCCTCGCTCTCCTCGCCGCCGACGCCCGCGCCGGCACGCCTCCGCCCGACGCCATTTTCCTCGACCTGCGCATGCCCGGCATCGACGGCCTCGAATTCGCCCGCCGCGTCCGCGCCCGCCCCGAAGGCCCGCGCGTGAAACTCATCGCGATGTCCGCCTCCGTCCTCTCCTTCAACCGCCAGGATGCCTTCGCCGCCGGCTGCGACGACTTCCTCCCGAAACCCTTCCGCGAGGCCGATCTCCTCGCCCGCCTCGGCCTCGCCCTCCGCCTCGAGTGGATCAACGCCGCCCCCGCCGCCGCGCCCACCCCCGCATCCTCCGGCTCCAATCCCCCCCTCGAACTCCGCACCCGGCTCGCCCCGCCCCAACTCGCCGAACTCCTCGCCATCGCCCAACGCGGCGAGATCGCCTCCCTCCGCCAGCACCTCGAGCCCCACCGCGGCGACCCCTTCGCCGACGCCCTGCTCGGCCTCACCCGCTCCTACCGCATGGAGCGCATCCGCGAACTGCTCGAGCAACGCGTCCACCCGCCGGCGCGTTGACCCCGCCGCCGCCCCGCGGTCGGGCGGGTCTCCGCCGCGCCCTTTCCCGCGTCCCCATCGGCGTCTCCCGCTCGCCCCATCTCGGCGCCCCCGCCCGCCCCCGCCCGCCTGCGCCCGCC
>JBILLY010000691.1:0-3381 GCA_044375835.1 Opitutaceae bacterium | reverse complement strand
CGTTCTCCGTGGCGGGTCTTGCCTCGACCGACCACATCACCGCCCTGGCGATGGGGGAGGGGGGCGAACTGTATTACGCGCTCTCCAATACCGGAATGCTCCACCGCGCGGTGTCGGCCTCCTCGCCGACCATCGTCACCCAGCCTCGGAGCCAAACTGTTTCCGTCGGCGGCACCCTCTCCTTGGCTGTCGTGATTTCGGCCGCGCCTCCACCGACGTTCCAGTGGTTCCGCAACAACGTCGCGATTCCCGGCGCAACCTCCTCCACCTATGTTGTCTCGCCGCCGACCGCGGCCGATGCCGGCAGCTACACGGTCACTGTCACCAACACTCTCGGCTCCGTCACCTCCGACGCCGCCCAGATCGTGGTGGCGCCGTCGTCACCGACCATCGTGCTGCATCCCGCCGATGTCGTGGTCGCCACCGGCGGCACGGCCACCTTCACGGTTCAGTCGCCCAATGCGCACAGTTACCAGTGGCTGCGCAACGGCTATCCGCTCCCCGGCAAGACCGCCTCGTCTCTCACGATTTCTCCCGCGCGCCGGATCGATGCCGACTACTATTCCGTGCAGGCCATCAATGACCGCGGGACCATTGAGACCACCCGCGCCCGGCTCGGCGTCTCCCCGTCGTCGTATCCGACCATCGTGGCGCCGGATCCCGTCTGGAATCTGCAGCCGGAAAACGATTCGGGCTCGATCAGCGCCATGCTGCGGCTGCCCGACGGCCGGGTCTATCTCGGCGGTGCATTCCTTCACGCCGGCGGCCTTCGTCGGGCCAACGTCGTTCGCCTCCTCTCGGATGGAAGCGCCGACCCCTCGTTCATCCCGCCCGAAATCGACAACACCGTCACGTGCCTGGCGGTCCAAGCCGACGGTCGCGTTTTGATCGGTGGTGGGTTCCAGCAGATCGACGGACTCTCCCGGCCTCGCCTTGCGCGACTGGAGATCGACGGGCGCGTGGACGCGACGTTCAATACCGGCGGCACAGGCCCATCCACTTCGCCCCAAGCCGTCGCCGTGTGGCCCGATGGCACCGTTCTGCTTGCCGGGGGCTTCGCCACCTACAACGGGACCCCGGTCTCGCGCTGGGTTTGGCTCGACCGCTATGGCACACTTCGGCCCGACTCCCGCAATTCTTTCGATGCCGCGCCCAACTCCGCCGTCAACGTCCTGTTCCCCGTCGGAAACGACCGCATCGCGGTCGGCGGCACCTTTACCGCGGTCGGATCCAGCCCGGCCGGCAGCGGCCTCGCATTGCTTCGGGTCGACGGCAGTATCGACCCCGCCTTTTCCACGGGCGGCGGCGGTTCCGGCACCACCGGCGTTCTGGCCGTCGCTCGGCAGGCGGATGGACGGTTCCTCGTCGGCGGCAACTTTACGACCGTCGGCGGTCAGGCGCGCCAACGCCTCGTGCGCCTCGCAGCCGACGGCACCCTTGATCCCAGCTTCGATGTTGGCGGACTCTTCGGCGGCACGGTTTCCGGTTTGGCCGTCGATGCCGCCGGTCGCGTTCTCGTGTCGGGGAGTTTTGTCGGCGAGCGCTCCTACATCGTCCGGTTGAATACCGACGGCTCGGTCGACTCCGGGTTCACCCCGCCGGCGATCAATACCTCTGTCCAGCGGGTCGCGCTGCTCGCCGGCGACAGGATCCTTCTGGCCGGCTCCTTCGCGAGCGTCGACGGCTCGACACGCTACGGCGTAGCGCGGCTCGACTCGGATGGTGGCTTCGATTCCAGCTACAATCTCGGCCTGCGCGGCTCCGCCTCCATCGGCCTTTTTTTGCCGCTGCCCGACGACAAGATTCAACTCGCCCGCTCGTTCACCTACCTGCGCGGCGATTCCGTTCCGGCGCGGGTCGCGCGCTTTGATTCCTTCGGGAATCGCGATCCATCCTACAACTCCGGTGCTTCCGGTCCCGACAACGTGGTCACCGCCGCCCATCGCTTGCCCGACGGCCGCCTGATGCTCGCCGGCACCTTCACGGCCTACAACGGTGTTCCGGCCGGCCGAGTGGTGCGCGTCAATGCTCAGGGAGTTCGCGATCCGGCCTTCAACGCCGGGACCGGCTTCGACGGCACGGTCAACGCCATCGCCCAATTTATCGGCGACGCCTACGTCTACGGCGGCGTTTTCACGTCCTACAACGGAATCTCCCGTCCCTACCTCGCCTGCGTTTTTGGAGGTGGCGAATTGCAGCAGCAATGGGTGCCGATGCTGAACGGCTCCGTCAGCGCGCTCGCAGTGGATCGTCGCCGTCGGGTTGTCGTGGGCGGCAGTTTCACGACCGCCAACGGTCAGGCGCTCCCGCGACTCGCCCGGTTCATCATCACCGACGGCCTTGATTCCACGTTCACCCCGTCGGCCGTTCCCTCCAGTGGGATCCTCGCTCTCGCCATCCAGCCCGACGACAAGATCCTTGTCGCCGGTTCCTTCACCATCGTCGGCAGCGAGGCCCGCACCGGACTCGTCCGCTACCTCCCCGACGGCACGCTGGACTCCGCCTTTGCCCCGGCCCTCGACGGCGGCGTCAATTCGCTACTCGTCCAGGAAGACGGTCGCATCGTGATCCGCGGCTCCTTTACCTCCGTCGCCGGCCTGCCCGGCACCGGAGGGCTCGCCCGCCTCCTGCCCGACGGATCGCCCGATCTCACCTTCCGCTCCGCCGGCTTCTCGTCGTCCACGATCACCTCCGTGCAGCTCGCCATGGACGATTCCGGCCGCCTCTTTGCCCCCGCCGGCACCATTCACGGCCTCCACGTTTCCCGTTCGGTCGCCGCGCCGCAGATCCTCGCGTCTCCGTCCGAGATCCGCGCCGTCCCCGGCGAACCCGCCACCTTCACCGCCTCCGTGCAGAGCGCCGTGCCGGTCGCCTACCAGTGGCTCTTCAACGGCAACCCCATACCCGGCGCCAACTCCGCGTCCTACACCATTCCCTCCGTCTCCGCCGCCCACGCCGGCGCCTACGCCCTGCGCGCCACGACCGGCTTCGGCGATTTGCTGACCGCCTCGGCTCCGCTCTTCGTCGACGCGTTGCCGCGCTTCGAGTCGGAGCCCGTCTCCCGCTCCGTCGGCCTCGGCGGCTCCACCGTCTTCCGCGTCGTGGCCGCCGGCGTCCCGCCGCTGTCCTACCAATGGCTCAAGGCCGGCGCGCCGATTTCCGGCGCCACCGCCTCCACTTACGCGTTGGAAAACATCACCGTCCTCGACGCCTCCGCCTACAGCGTGCGCGTCACGAACCCGCAAGGCACGGTGACGAGCACCGGCGCCGGTCTCACCGTCTTGCCCAACCCGCTCGCGTATTCCGCCCGTGTCACGCTCGACGGATCCCCCGTCACCGCGCACTTCGCCGTGACCACCCGCACGTCCGCGCCGAAGAATC
>JBILLY010000689.1:0-3389 GCA_044375835.1 Opitutaceae bacterium | reverse complement strand
TCTCCATGCCTTCGATCTTCGGCACCGCCTCCGCCTTTTTCGCCGGCGCCTTCGCCGCGCCCGCGGCCGGCGTCGCCGCTTTTGTCGCACTCCCCGCCGGCGCAGCCGTCCCTGCCTTCGTCGCGGTCGAACTCCCCGCCGCGGGCGCCGCGGCCGACTTCCCGGCCGGCGCCGCCTGGACGTTGGCCGTCGCCGTCGACGCGCCGCTCCCGGCGGTCGCGGCGTTTCCCGTTTTCGCCGGCGTTGTCGGCTGCGTCTGCGCCGACAGCCCCGCCGCGATTCCCGCCGCCACCGTCACGAGCGCCACGTAGTTCATTTCGCCACCGTGGCGCCGCCCGCGCCGTGCGGCAAGTGCGCCCTCGCGCCGCCGCGACCGAAATGCCGGCTTTACGCCCCGCTTACCGCCCGTTCCGATGCCCCTCCCCCTGACCCTGACCCTCCGTATGCCGACCACCTCCCGCTCCGCGGCCTCCGCCCTGCGTATCCGCCTCGCCCGCACGCCCGCCGTCGCCCTGGCCTGCGCCCTCGCTCTCGCCGGCGCCGCCCCGCTCGCGCCGCGCCTCGCCGCCCAGCCGGCCGCCGCACCCGCCGCCGCCGGCACCATCGCCGGCCGCATCCAAAACCCCGCCACCGGCGAATACCTCGAGCGCGTCCGGATCCGCCTCGCGGGCACCTCGCAGGAAACGTTCTCCGACGCCGACGGCTACTACCGTCTCGTCGGCGTGCCCGCCGGCGAAGCCCGCCTCGAGGTTTTCTTCACCGGTTCCGCCCCGCAGACCCTTGCCGTCTCCGTCGCTCCCGGCGCCGTCGCCACCCGCGACATCGCGCTCGCCTCCGGCTCCGCCGCGCCGGCCCGCCCCGCCGCCGCCGGCGAGACCGTGCAACTGCAGGAATTCGTCGTCGCCACCTCGCGCGAGATGAGCGCCGCCGCCCGCGCCATCAACGAGCAGCGCTTCGCCCCCAACATGCGCAACGTCGTCGCGACCGACGAATTCGGCGACATCGCCGAGGGCAACGTCGCCGAGTTCCTGAAGTTTCTCCCCGGCGTGAACATCGACTACGCCGGCGGCAACGCCCGCGACATCTCGCTCAACGGCGTCCCCGGCGACTACGTGCCCGTCACGCTCGACGGCTTCAGCCTCGCCTCCGCCGTCGGCGGCGGCGCCGGCGGCACCAACCGCTCCGTCGGCCTCGACCAGGTCTCCATCAACAACCTCAGCCGCATCGAGGTCTCCTTCTCGCCCACGCCCGACTCGCAGGGCAACGCCCTCGCCGGCTCCGTCAACCTCGTGCCCCGCTCCTCCTTCGAGCGCGCCCGCCCCGTCTTCAACTGGAGCACCTACGTCATGATGCGCGACAACGCGCGCGACTGGGACCGCACCCCCGCCCCGCGCCACCCGACGCGCAAGATCCACCCCGGCCTCGACCTCAGCTACGTCGCCCCCGTCAGCAAGTCCTTCGGCTACACCCTCAGCGCCGGCTTCAACCGCCAGTATTCCGGCGAGCCCATGCTGCAGAACACGTGGCGCGGCGCCCAGGCCGCCACCAACGGCGCCGCCTTCCCCCACACCACGCCCGACAAACCCTACCTCAGCACCTTCCTCGTCCGTAACAGCGGCAAGGATACCAAGCGCAGCTCCTTCGGCTTCACCGCCGACTACAAGCTCACCCCCGTCGACCGCTTCTCCCTCTCGTTCCAGGCCTCCACCTTCGACGTCCTCATCAACCACAACCAGCTCACGTTTAACGTGAATCGCGTCGCGCCCGGCGACTTCACCACGACCTCCACCCGCGGCGCCGCCGGCGCCGGCAATCTCCAGCTCCTCACCACCGGCAACGACCGCTCCAACTACACCTACATGCCGTCGCTCACCTGGCGCCACGACGGCCCCGTCTGGAAAACCGACGCCGGCTTCTCCTTCTCCCGCGCCGCCAACCGCAACCGCAACACCGGCTCCGGCTTCTTCGACACCACCACCGCCGTCCGCAACAACGTCACCGTCTCCTTCGCCGACATCTTCTACCTCCGGCCCCGCGTCATCACCGTGACCGACGCCGCCGGCGCCGCGGTCGATCCGTATTCGCTCGCCAGTTACAGCCTCACCGCCGCCGGCGGCAACACCCGCGCCACCGACGACACCAAGCGCACCCTCTACGGCAACGTCCGCCGCGATTTCTACGGCCAAGTCCCGCTCTCGCTCCGCGCCGGCCTCGATTTCCGCGAGGCCATCCGCGACCAGCGCGCGAGCACGCCCGCCTACACCTTCGCCGGCACCGACGCGCGCGCCCTGCCCTACCTCGATCCGAGCTTCTCCAGCCGCACGCCGCACTACGGCTTCCCGCCGTTCCAGGGCGTCAGCAGCGAGCTGCTCTTCAACGCCTGGCAGGCCAACCCCGCGCTCTTCACCTCCAACGCCAACACCACCTACCGCTCCGAGGTGAATCTCAGCAAACGCGCCGCCGAACTCGTCTCCGCCGCCTACTTCCGCGCCGACCTCGGCTTCCTCTCCAACCGCCTCAAGCTCGTCGCCGGCCTCCGCGCCGAGCAGACCAACATCGACGCCGAGGGCCCGCTCACCGATCCGTCCCGCAACACCCAGCGCGACGCCTCCGGCCGCCCCGTCCTCGGCGCCAACGGCCGCCCCCTCCCGCTCGTCCCCGCCACCAACGCCCTCGGCGTCTCGCAGCTCACGTTCATCGACCGCGGCGCGCAGGCGAAGAAGGAATACCTCCGCTGGTTCCCCAGCCTCAACGCCAGCTACAACGTCCGCGAAGACCTCATCGCCCGCGCCTCCGTCAGCACCGCGATCGGCCGCCCCGATTTCAACCAATACTCCGGCGGCCTCACCCTCCCCGACCCGGAAAACCCCGGCCCCGCCGACCAGATCACCGTCAGCAACGTCGCCATCAAGCCCTGGAGCGCCCGCACCTTCAACACGCGCCTCGAGTATTACTTCGCGGGCGTCGGCCAGCTCTCCGTCGGCGCCTTCCGCCGCGATTTCGAAAATTTCTTCGGCTCCACCACTTTCCGCCCCACCGACGAATTCCTCGAACTCTACAGCCTCGATCCCGATGTCTACGGCGCCTACCCCGTCGTCACCCAGCACAACATCGACAGCACCGTCCGCATGCAGGGCCTCACCTTGAACTACAAGCAGGCGCTCACCTTCCTGCCGCGCTGGGCCCGCGGCGTGCAGATCTTCGCCAACGGCAGCGCCCAGCGCCTGCTCGGCCCCGCCTCCGCCAACTTCCCCGCCTTCATCCCCAAGACCGCCAGCTGGGGCTTCAGCCTCAACCGCGAGCGCTTCAATCTTCGCGCCAACTGGAACTACCGCTCCCACCAGCGCCGCGCCGCCATCGCCGCCGGCTCCTCCATCGAGCCCGGCACC
>JBILLY010000687.1:0-3405 GCA_044375835.1 Opitutaceae bacterium | reverse complement strand
CGGCCGGTAGGCGATGTAGGTGCGCCCGCCTTGGGCGAAAATCCAACCGGACTTGTCCTCTTCGAGCACGACGAGGTCCTTGGAGAAAAAGCCGTTGATCTGCTTGAAGGGCGCCGTTGCCGGGATGTCGCTGAGCGAAATCAATGCATCGTCCTGCTGGAAGATCTGCTCGTAGGGCGAACCGCCGAGCAGTTTGCTCTCCGCAATGTAGGTCGGTTTCCCCTGGAACGTCACCGCGGCCGGCATGTAGTCGGGCATCTCGGTGAAATACATCATCAGCTCGTCGGCACCGTAGTAGGGTTGCACGGAGAAGATCGTGTTGTGCACGCCGCGCGGGTCCGGCACGGCCCACGTGAGATCCCACGAGTGCTGCTGGATCGGCTGGAGCAACCCGCCTTGGTCGGAGCCCAACGCGTATTCGGCGGTGACGTAGGCGGTCTTGTAGACCGGCGCGTTGCGCACGTCGCTGTGGCGCCAGCGGTGGCGCGTGCGTTTGCGCTCGGTGTGCGCGTAGGGCCCGCTCCGGTCGGTCGCGATGCGGTAAATTACCTCGGGCAATTCGTAGTGGTCCGCAACCGCCGCAAAGTAGATGCCCCAGCCGCCGTAGCTCGCCGGAGCCGGACAATTGCCGAACATCTGCCACGCGAAATACGACGAGAGCGCGTTCCACTTCTCCAACACCGTCGTGTCGTCGGTTCGGGCGTGCGAACCGATGTAAGTGCCGTTGAGCGTCTCGACCGCAAAGTCCGCCATCACCCAATCCAGCATCATGCGTCCGCGGAGCCGCATCTCGGGGTCCTTGGCCCACACCGAGAGAAAGAGCATCGGGATCGCGTATTCCCCGATGTAATGCGTGCAGTCGTATTCCCCTTGGCCGATCGTCGTCGTCAGCTCCATCCAATGCAGGAGCCACGCACGCGACTCGGCGGATATCTCCGCGGACGATTTGCCGTTGAACCAGCGGTCCTCCCCCTCTCCCGGCCAAAGGTCGGCCATCAGGTGCATCGTGGTGTAATACATCACCCAATGGTTCTCGGTATCGCCGCGCAACGGGTAGTAGGTCCGCCACGCCTCGCGGATCGCGGTCTTGGCCGCCGGCGTCAGTTGGTCGCGGCCGAGGTAGGAGATACACGTCACCGGGAACATCCAGAACATGTCCGCCGACGGCGTCTTCATCAGTTCCACCAGCCGCGCCGAACACGCGTCGGCGTCCTCGCGCAACGCCAACTTGGCCGCGATCTCGGCCAGCCCCAGCTTCGCCGGATCGCCGGGCGTCGCCAATCCGGCACGCCACCGCAACGATTCCATCCGCCGCGCCAGATACTGATCCCGGCGCTGCGCCGCGTCTTCGACCGGGGACGTCGAGGGCGGCGCCGCGGTAAACGATGGCTGCGCTCCGGCACTCGCCGTCAGAAGCGCCGCAACAGCCATACAGGAGGAAACAAAAAACGTGGAGGTCTTCATGGTCATTTCCGCGGCACAAACACGAGGTCGAACACCGTCGCCTTCTCCCACTGCAGTTTCCGCCAGGTGCGGCCGAAATCGTCCGACGCATACAACGGCTCCAGATACGGCGCGGCGTAGAGCCGGTCCGGCAGATCGGGATCGACCGCCACTTTCCAGACTTCCCGCTTCGGCAATCCCGCGGTGCGGTCCTGCCAGGTCGCACCGCCGTCCTCGGAGACCTGCACGCCGACGCCCCAGCCGCAATACACGAGCCGGCGCGCGTCGCGCGGATCGAATTCCATCTGGTGCAGCGTGCGCTCGCTCGGCACGGCCGGCAGCCGCGTCCACGTCGCGCCGCCGTCCTTCGAACGGAACGCGCCGTTGGCGGACGTCGCGGCGAGAAACTCCTTCGGATCGTGCGGCGACTGCCGCAGGGTGTAGGTGACCTTGTCCGTCGCCTGCACGAGGCGCCACGTTTTCGCGCCGTCTTCCGTCAGGTAAATGCCGAGTTCCGTCCCGGCGAGCACGCGGCCGGCCCGGGTCCGGTCCACCAGAATCGACTCCGTGTAAGCGCGCCGGATACCGTCGTTCATCCGTTTCCACGTCTGGCCGCGGTCATGCGACACCGCGATGCCGTCCGGGATGCCGGCGTAGACGTGCTCCGGCCGCTGGCGGTCGACCGAGATCGATTTCGCCTCGGTCATGTCCCAGCTCGTCACGATGCGGAACGTCTTGCCGCGGTCGGGCGTCCGAAGCACGCCGTCGAGCAACGCGATGTAGAGCCGCGCCGGGTCGCTCGGATCGTGCGTCACCGAGAACGTCCGGATGTGGTGGGGCCCGAGGTGCTCGAAATTCACCCGGTCGCCGCTGCGGTAGAGGCCGCTGCGCACCGGGCCGCTGCGGCCCATCACGCTCCCCTGCCCGCTCAGGTTCACGCAGGCGTAGAGATCGTGCGCCAGCTCCGTTGCACCCGTCGCCCCGGCCGCCGCCAGCGCGATCGCCGCGGAAAAAAGTCGTCGTGCCATGCTCATAAACTCAACCTCCGCGCACCATGTCGCGTCACCCCCTCGTTCCCGCCCTCCTTCTCGCCGTCCTCGCCCTCGCCCCGCTCGGCGCCCAGCCCGCACCGGCCACGCCCGAGGCGAAACTCGCCGCCCTCGGCCACACGCTGCCCAAGACCAGCGCCCCGATCGCCAACTACGTGCCCGCCGTCCGCACCGGCAATCTCGTCTTCCTCGCGGGCCACATCTCGCGCGGCCCCGACGGCAAGACCATCACCGGCAAGCTCGGCCGCGACCTCACCGTCGAACAGGGCGCCGCCGCCGCCCGCCACACCGCCCTCGCCATGCTCGCCACGCTGAAAAACGAGATCGGCGATCTCGCCAAAGTGAAGCGCGTCGTGAAGGTCAGCGGCTTCGTCAACTCGGTGGAGAACTTCACCCAGCAGCCCCAGGTGATGAACGGCTGCTCCGACCTGCTCGTCGCGGTCTTCGGCGACAAAGGCAAACACGCCCGCGCCGCCCTCGGCATGTCCGCCCTGCCCGTCGACGCCGCCGTCGAGATCGAGATGATCGTCGAGATCGAGTGAGGCGCGCGCCGCGTTGCTGACGGTCATGCCGACGCGAGGATTTCGGCGACGCCCGCCGCGAGGGCGTCGCACTCCGCCGGCGTGTTGAAGCAGTGCGTCGAGACGCGCAGCGCGTTGAGTTTTTCCTCGGTGACCGGCCGGCACCGGATCTGGCGGTCCTTCAGCAGCCGGCCGAACAGCACGTCGTGCGGCACCTTGGCGCTGCGAAACGTGATCATCGCCGCCGCCAGTGACGCCGCCGCCGGCGTGAGAATCTCCACGCCCGGCACCCGTTCCAGTCCGCGCCGCACGCGCGCGGCCAATTCGCGGCCGCGCGCCGCGATCCGGTCTCGGCCGATCGCCTCCTGGAATTTCATCGCTTCCGCCAAGCC
>JBILLY010000686.1:0-3406 GCA_044375835.1 Opitutaceae bacterium | reverse complement strand
CGCCGCGGCGCGCACCTTCACCATCTACGAGGACATCGAGGAGCTGCTGAAACTCGGCAAGATCAAGGGCGGCTCCCTCGACTGCGCCGTCGTCATCCGCGGCGACAAGATCATCTCCAAGGAGCCCCTGCGCTTCGCCGACGAGTTCGTCCGCCACAAGATCCTCGATATCGTCGGCGACGTCCTCCTCCTCGGCCTCCCGCTCAAGGCCCACATCGTCGCCACGCGCCCCGGCCACGCCATCAACGCCGAGCTCACCAAGATCCTCTTCGCCCAACTCGAGGAGCGGAAAAAAGGTCCGAAGAAGAAACCGCGCTCCGCGGTCGTGCTGCCTACCGAGACCTCCCTCGATATCCGCCGCATCCTCGACACCATCCCGCACCGCTACCCGTTCGTGATGATCGACCGCGTGGTCGAGTTCATCGGCAACGACGAACTCGTCGCCATCAAGAACGTCACCATCAACGAGCCCTACTTCAGCGGCCATTTCCCCGGCAATCCCGTCATGCCCGGCGTGCTCCAGCTCGAGGCCATGGCCCAGGCCGCCGGCATCGTCATGCTCCGCCGCACCGCCAAGGGCGGAAAGACCGCCTTTTTCATGAGCGCGGACAAGGTGAAGTTCCGCAAACCTGTCCGCCCCGGCGACCAGATCATCATCAACGCCAAGATCACCAAGGTCCGCGGCGACAAGCTCGCCGCCGCCGAGTGCCACTGCACGGTCGGCGGCCACGTCGTCTCGTCGGCGGAGTTGATGTTCGCCGTCATGGACGAGGGCGCCGAGGAGTGACCGCGATGACGGCACGCATCCATCCCACCGCGATCGTGGAGGCGGGGGCCGAGCTCGGCGCCGACGTCGAGCTGGGCGCCTACGCCTTCGTCGGTGCGGGCGTCGTCCTCGGGGCCGGCACCCGCCTGCACCACCACGCCTCCGTCGAGGGCAACACCGTGCTCGGCGAGCGCTGCGAGGTGTTTCCCTACGCCTGCCTCGGCGGCAAGACGCAGGATCTCAAGTTCAAGGGCGGCCGCCCCGGCGTCCGCATCGGCGACCGCAACGTCTTCCGCGAATACGTCACGGTCCACGCCGCTACCGCCGACGGCGACGTCACCCGCATCGGCTCCGACAACCATTTCCTCGCCGCGACGCACGTCGCGCACGACTGCGTGGTCGGCAGCCACGTCATCATGAGCAACGGCGCCGTCCTCGCCGGCCACGTCGTCGTCGAGGACCACGTCGTCATCGGTGGTTACGGCGGCATCCACCAGTTCTGCCGGCTCGGCCGCTACGCGATGCTCTCCGCCACCGCGAAACTGGTCCACGACCTGCCGCCCTACTTCATCGCCGACGGCACGCCCGCCGAGGTGCGCGCGATCAACAAAGTCGGCCTCGAGCGCAACGGCTTCTCGCCGGAGCAGATCGACCGCGTGAAGCAGGTCCACCGCATCCTTTACCGCGACGGCCTCAACCGTTCCCAGGCGCTCGAAAAACTCGCCGCCCACCCGCAGGCCGAGAGCGAGGAGTTTCGCGCGATCCTGGCGTTTGCGCGCACGAGCGAACGCGGACTCGCCCCGGGCGCCCGCTGAGCGCGCCATCCGGGCGCGGCGCGTCCGCCTCGCGCCGCCCGCGGCCGTCCTCCCCGCCCCGAACACCCATGGCCCGCTCCGCTCCGCGCCCTCCCGCCCGCGGCTCGCGCGGCCTCCTCCACGGCTCGCCGCAGATCGACTCGCTCCTGCTGCGGCTCCATGCCTCGGCCGATATCCCGCAGTTCTGGGCCGCGCTCCAGGAGGTCCTGCGCGACACCGTGCCCCACGACGCGCTCGTCGCGTATCTGAACTTCCTGGACTTCGCCACCTCCTGGCAGGCGACGCAGATCCTCGCCACGCCCAACGCCCGCCGCCCGGCCGCGTGGTTCCAGCACCGGCGCGCCGTCGACATGACGCCCCGGTTCGTCCTCGCGCAGCCGCGCCCGGTCAAAGTCTACCGTCTCTCCGATGTCGTGCCCGACCCCGCCGAGTTGCGCCGCTCCGCGTTTTTCCGCGAGTTCCTCGCGCCCGGCGGCTGGCACCATCTCGCGGTTTCGCTGTTCTGGCGCGGCGAGCAGGTGGGCTCGCAGATCGCGTTGCGCCGCACGGCCGCGCAGGGGGATTTCACCGCCGCCGAGATCGTGTTTCTCGAGGCCTTGCACCCGCACGTCGAAACGGTGCTCGGCCGGCTGCTCGCCCTGGAGGAGGAGCGGGCGCGCCGCCGCAGTCTCGAGTCCTTCAATCACCACCTGCCGTTCGCGCTCCTCTTTCTCGACTGGCAGCTCGCGCCGCTGCACGTCAACCAGGCCGGCCTCGAACTCTGCGCGCGCTGGAACTTCGGCCCCGAGAAAGCCCGCGCCTACCAGCCGCGCGCGGTCTTTGCCCCGCCGGCCGACATCCTCCGCGCTTGCGCGGCGTTGAAATCCGACTGGCTCGCGCGCCAGTCGGAAGGCGAAGCCGGCCCGCTCGGCGCGACCACGCTCGCGCATCCGCAGCAGCCCGGTCTCAGCGCGACCATCCGCCTCCACTCCGAGGAGCACGCCCGCGCCGCCTATCCCGGCTTCATCGTCTACCTCGAGGACCGGTCGACCGCGCCCGAGCCCGAACACCTCGCCGGCCAGTCGTTGCTCGCCCGCTTGACTGCCGCCGAGCGCGAGATCGCCCGCGCCGTGTGCGCCGGCCATGGCAACGACGAGATCGCCCGCCGCCTGCGCAAGAGCGTGAAGACGGTGAAAGCCCAGCTCACCTCAATCTACCGGAAACTCGGCGTCGCCGGCCGCAGCCAGCTGCTCGTGCGCCTGCGCTGAGCGTAGCGCCCGCGGGTCGGCCCGGAGTGCCGGCGGGTAGGGCGAGGCGTCCCCGCCGAGCCGTCGCGACGCCCGGGTGCCCCGTCTCGTCGTCGGCGCCGCGGTGCCTCGTTCGCCGCATGCCGCACGCTGCCCGCCAACCCCGCTTGCCGCGCTTTGCGACCTTGGTCGCATATGGCAATGCGACCGTTCCTGCTACGCTCGCTCCGACCCCATGAACCCCGCCGCGACGCGCGTTTGTCCGCTGTCCGCCGTGCCGGGCGCTGCCGTCGGCGCATTCCACGCTCCGGCCGAACTTCGGGTGCCGATTCCGCGCCGTTCTCCGCGCAACCCGGCCGGGGCTCCGTTCGTCTCGCCCGTCGCCAACCCCGCCCCGGCCCCGCGCTCCTTCCGCGCGCCCATGTTTTCGCTCCTCACCCCCGCCCCATGAATACTCCCCCCGCTCCGTCGTCCGTCTCCCGCCGCGTCTTCCTCGGCTCCTCCGCCGCCGCCGTCATCGTCGCCGGCCTCAAGGCCCAGGGCACCGTCTTCGGCGCCAACAACCGCGTCCGCGTCTGCACCGTCGGCTTCAACGGCCA
>JBILLY010000684.1:0-3414 GCA_044375835.1 Opitutaceae bacterium | reverse complement strand
GGCGGCGGCGAGACGGTCGACGGTGAGCGAGATTTCCCGGGCTGCGGGTCCGGGGGCGGACAACCGGCCGACGACGGTGGCGGCGACCCCGGAGAGACGGACATCGCCGGCGAGGGCCAGCGAGCCGACCTCCGCGGAGACCTCGAGTTCGGGCGAGGCGGCGGGAAAACGCAGCCGGGTGCGGGCACGGAGGCGGGTGGCCTGGACGACGGGATCGTCGAGCGTGAGACGACCGGCGAGGGCCTCGACGGCGAGCGTGAGCACGCCGGGTCCGGCGGGGGCGAGATGGAGGGCGAGCGCGGGGGCTTCGACCCGTTCGAGTTGCGGGCGCCAGCGCATGGCGTCGCGGCAGAGCTGCGGGAAGCGGCGCGAGAAGAATTCGCGGATCGGATCGCCGGCGGTGCCTTCGGCCGGCGCGGGCAGCGGGAACGAGCCGGTGAGCGCGACCGGGACATCGGCGACGAGGCCGTCGCACCGGCGGATGAGGACGGTGAAGCCGCGGAAGGCGACGGCGACATCGAGGCTGCGGATGAGTTCGTGCGGCGTGCCGCTGGCGGAGTAGAGCGCGGGGACGAAGGCGCTGACGCCGGTGAGTTCGAGGGATTCGGGTTCGAGGCGGCCGAAGGAAAGCGGGAACGGTTTGAGGCGCAGGTAGGCGCTGCGCGCGGTGACGACGGGGTCGTCGATGGCCGGCAGGCGGAGCCGGAGGTCCTCGATCAGCAGGCGGCCGGTGGGGTCGAACGAGGTGCGGCCGAACTGCGGGCGCAGGCCGGCGTCGGCGAGGCGGGCCTCGATGCGGCGCAGGAGAAACGCGGGCACGGCGAGTTCGTTGGACGCGGCGATCCAGAGCTGGACGGCGAGCAGGGCGGACAACGCGAGCCAGCACGTCCACAGCACGAACGAACCGGTGCAGCGCAGGAGGGAGCGCGCGCCGTGGGTGCAGACCTGCAGCCAGGGTTTCATGCGGCGGGGCGGCGGGAGGGGCGGGGGCGCACCGCGTTCACTTTTTCGGCGGGGCCGGGGCGGGGCCGGGATCGCGGGGGCCGTAGGTGAGCGCCCAGAGGGCGTCGACGAGCGGCTGCTCGAGGGCGAAGACGGTATCCACTTCCTTGATGCCGCCGAACTGCTGGGCGCCGCCGACGCGTTCGGTGAGGCGCACGGCGAGCGGGCTGGTCTGCTCGGTGCCGCCGGCGGCGGGCACGGCGACGACGGCCTCGAGCAGGTAGCGCCAGGGGCGGTCGTCGCCGGCGGTGTAGACGCGCTCGGTGTAGCCGCCCTCGACGTATTCGCGGGCGCGGAGGGCGCGGAGGGCGGCGACGACGGCCGCGACGGCTTTGGGCTCGCGCGGGGCGGGGGCGGGCTCGCCGGCGGCGTTGAAGGTGAGATCGAGCAGGGGGTTTTTCGATTCGAGGTCGGTGAGCCTGAGGGCGGCGAGGCGGGCGGCGGCGGGGAGCGGCGCGAGCACGGCGCGGTCGCGCCAGGCGGTGGCGTCGTAGCGGAGTTCGGCGAGGATGGCGGGGTCGACGCGGTAGACGGAGGTGCCGGGTTCGGCGCGGGGGCCGGTGCGGGCGTAGAGGTTGCGGGCGGCGTCGGTGCCGAGCCAGAGGACGAGCGGGGCGGCGGTGCCGGCGAGGGTGAGCTCGACCTCGCGCACCGGGCGATTGAAGCCCCAGGCCTCGAGGTCGGCGCTGGTGGGGGCGTCGCTCTTGAAGCCCTCGGCGGCGAGGCCGCCGAGCCGGGAGACGAGGCGGAGGATGGCGGCCGGGTCGGCGGGGAGCGTGCGCGGGCCGGGGGTGTTGTCGCCGCGGCGGACGATCTGCCAATCGCGGCCGGCTTCGCCGCCGGCGGCGGCCGGATCGACGATGCGTTTGAGGTCGAGCGGCGGCTGGCTGGATTGGAGCGGGGCGGAGACGGTGATGGCGGTGAGGGCGGCGGGGTCGAAGTCGAGGATGCGTTTTTCGCGGAGCGTTTCCTGGGCGTTGCGGAGGGAGTCGAGCAGCGGGCGGGGGACGGCGACGGTGAAGAGGGAGCTGCGGCCGTCGAGCTGGGCGTAGAACTCGACCTCGCGGGGCGCGGCGGCGGCGGGAGCGCCGGCGGCCGGAGCCGGGACGGGCGCGACGGGTTCGCCGAGGTAGAGGATTTCCTGCACGTTGTTGCCCTCGACGGCGAGGCGGAGGGCGGGGGCGACCGAGGGGAGCGGGCCGGCGCCGGGCGCGGGGAAGGATTTGGCGCGGAGGCCGTGGAGTTCGGTGAGGGCGAGTTCGACGGCGGCGGTGCTGGCGCGCGCGGTGATGGGGGCGTCGAAGATCCAGCGCGTGCCCTCTTTGCGGATACGCACGCGCGCGGCGGTGGCGTTGGTGCGCACGGCTTCGGCGCCGGGGCCCGGGTTGGTCTGGAGGCCGAGGGAGCGGGCCTCGAAGACGCGGATGCCGAAGACGGTGTCGGAACGGAGCTGGTCGAGGGGGGTGGCGAGGCGGTCGGCGAGGCTGCGGCCGACGACGTGGATGCGTTTGCCGTCGGGGGAGAGGACGTAGAGGCGTTTGCCGTCGGGGGTGGAGTCGCCGATTTTGAGTTCGACGACGGTGCGGGCGGCGGCGCCGGCGGCGGGGTCGCCGGCCTGCAGGGTGAGGACGAGTTTGGGGGCGGCGAAGCCGAAGTCGGCGACGGTCTGCTTGTTCTTGGCGAGGTCCTCGACGAGGAAGGATGCGTCGTGTTCGAGGGACTGGAGTTCGTTGACGATGGCGGCGGCGGCGTGGGGGTTGGCGGGCCAGCGGTCGAGGGGTTTGACGATCATCCAGTGGTCGCGCTCGCGCACGAGGCGGAAGCCGGCGCCGCCGGGGGCGGCGACCTCGATGGCGCGGAGATCGGCGGCCTCGGGGCCGAGGACGCGGCGGCGGGCCTCGAGCGAGGCGGCCTCCGTGCGCCACGTGCGCTCGAATTTGAAGATGAAGAAAAACAGCGCGACGTTCAGGAAGACCAGGACGAGCGTGACTTTGGTGCGCACCGGGAGGTTGAAAGTTGAGGGTTGAAAGTTGGGAGATCGGGAAAGCTGAGAGCGGAGAGCCGAGAGGTCGGAAGTGCGGAGAGCCGAGAGTCGGAAAGCGGGCGGGAGTGGGAGCGGATTTCGACGCTCAACGCGCAACTCGCATCGGCCGACCGTGCGCCTACCGGCGCCTCGTCCAGTAGACGAGGAGGCCGAGGAGGAGGGTGGCGCCGGGGAGGCCGAGGAGGAGGGCGAAGCGCAGACGCGAGAAATCGGCGGCGCTGAGGGTGAGCATGAAGCTCTCGACGGGACGCGGAGGGATGGTGAGCTGGTGGTCGCGCTCGACGGTCCAGTTCACGGCGTTGAGGAAGAGGGCGAGGTTGCCCTGGTCGACGCGGGCGTTGGCGACGAGGTCGCCGGTGCCGAAGACG
>JBILLY010000685.1:0-3414 GCA_044375835.1 Opitutaceae bacterium | reverse complement strand
TACTGCACCAGCATCCGGAGCAGGCCGTATTCCTTCGCGGTCAGACGCACATCCTGCCCGTTGCGCCGCACGATCCGCGCCGCCAGATCGATCTCAATGTCGCCCATTTGAACGACGGCGGGCTCGTTCGCAGGTTGGGCCCGCCGCAAAATAGCGCGAACCCGGGCGAGCAACTCCCGGCCGCCGAACGGCTTCGTCAGGTAATCGTCCGCCCCGGCGTCCAACGCCGCGATTTTGTCCTCCTCGCTGTCGCGCACGGAGAGGATCAGCACCGGTACTTTCGACCATTCGCGAAGGCGCCTGATCACCATAGTGCCGTCCATGTCCGGCAGGCCGAGGTCGAGGATGATCCCGTCCGGCGGCTGCTGTGCCGCCTCGGCGAGCCCCAGTTGCGCCGTCTCCGCCTCGCGCACGCGGTAGCCCTCGCTCTCCAGCGTCATCCGCAGGAGCCGGCGGATCTGCACCTCGTCGTCGATCACGAGGAGCACGGCGGACGGAGCGGCGGCGTTCATTCGGCCGGCGGACTCTGCGGGGCGGTGTGCGGCAGGTAAATCGTGAACACCGCGCCGCCGCCCTGCGCGTCGCCCGCATCGACGTCGCCGCCCTGCGCGGCGACAAACCCGCGCACGATCGCGAGGCCCAGCCCGAGGCCGCCCGCGCGCGCGGCCTCGCCACGCGCAAACTTCCGGAAGAGCCGCGGCCGCAGCTCCGCCGGCAGACCCGGCCCGCGGTCCGCGACGCTGAAAAACACCCGCGCCCCGCCGGGCTCCAGCCCGGCCGCCACGCGCACCGGCGTGCCCGCCGGCGTGTGCCGCGCGGCGTTGAGCAGCAAATTCGCGAGCGCCTGCTCCGTCAGCGCGAAGTCCGCCCGCACCGGCGGAAAATCATCCGGCACCGCGATCTCCAGCGGGTGCGCCGCGAGCGCGTCGGCCGCGTTGTCCACCGCCGCGTTGATGAGGTCGCGCGCGTCGCACCAGTCCGGACGCGGTTTCAGCGCGCCCGATTCGAGCCGCGTCTGGTCGAGCAAATTGCCGACGAGGCGGTTGAGCCGGTGCGCGGCGGTGCGGATCTCGCCGGTCAGTTCGCGCCGCCCGTCGGCATCCGCGTCGCGCAGCGACTCCGCCGCGCCGGTGATGACGGCGAGCGGCGTTCGCAGCTCGTGCGACACGCTGTCGAGCAGCGTGCGGTGCAGTTTCTCCGATTCCGCCAGCAGCTTCTCGCGCTCGCCGGCCGCGCGCAGGTGCTCGCGCTCCACCGCCTGCGCGAGCTGCCGGGCAAACACCGCCAGCAGGTCGCGTTGCGCCAGCGTGAGCGCGGTGTCCGGCGGCACGCGCACCGCGAGCACGCCGACCGCTTTCTCCTCGCGCACCAGCGGCACGAAAAACCCCTCCGCACCCGCCAGAGTGTCGGTGAATCGCCCCGCGGGCCGGCGGTTGCGCCACACCCAGTCGGCCGTGCCCCGCGCGCCCTCGTCCAGCGTGAACGACCCCGCGAAGTGCGGCGTGAGCCCGCGTCCGTCCGCGTCGCCGAGCAGCAGCGCCGACTGCGCGCCGAAGAGCTCGTCCGTCTGCCGCAGCCCGGCGAACACCGCCTCGTCGAGCGTGCGCGCCTCGGCCAGCGCGTGCGTGAGCCGGAAAAGCGCCGTCGCGCGCTCCTCCCGCCGCCGCTCCTGCCGCGCCTGCGCCCGGATGCGCGCGGTCAGCTGGCCCGCCACCAGCGCCACCACGAGATAGGTGCCGAGCAGCAGCGCGTCCTCCAGCTTGCCCACGGCAAACGTGAACCGCGGCGGGATGAAGAAAAAGTTCCACGCCACCGCGCTGAGCACGCCCGCCGCGAACACCGGGCCGCGGCCCGTGCGCAGGCTGAGCGTGATCACGGCCAGCAGGTAGACGAGGCCCACCGCGAGGTAGTATTTCTCCGTCAGCAGCGAGCCTGCCGCCGTCACCGCCGCCACCGCGCCGACCGCGATGCCGTAGTCCGCCGGCGCCTCGCCGCTCGGCGCGAGCGGCGCGAAAAACGTGCGCCCGCGCGGGCCCGGTTCCGCGGGCACGACGTAGATGTCGATGTTGCCGCCGAGCCGCAGCAGGCGGTCGACCAGCGAGCCGCCGCGCGCGAACTCCAGCCAGCGCGGGCCGCGCGGCTTGCCCACCACGATCTGCGTGGCGTTGTGCGCGAGCGCCGTGCGCACCAGCGCCGCCGGCACATCGTCGTCGTGCGTGTGCACCACCTCCGCCCCGAGTTCCCGCGCGAGCGCGAGGTTTTTGTCCAGCAGGCGCTGCGCCTCCGCGGTCAGCGGCCGCGACGCCTCCACGAACACCGCGAGCCACGGCGCCCCCTGCGCCGCCGCGAGCCGCCGCGTCCAGCGCACAAGCTGCGTCGAAAACGGGCTCGGCCCCACCGCCACCAGCAACCGCTCGCCGCTGCGCCACACCGTCGGCCGCGGCGCGCCCGCGCGCAGCGCCCGCACCTGCCGCTGCACGCGCTCCGCCGTGAACCGCAGCGCCAGCTCGCGCAGCGCCGCCAGGTGCGGTTCCTGGAAAAATCCGTCCCGCGCCGCCGCCGCGCGCTCGCCGAGGTAAACCTTCCCCTCCGCCAGCCGCTCGCGCAGCGCCTCCGGCGTCAGGTCGACGAGCTCCACTTCGTCCGCCGCATCGAAGAGCGAGTCCGGCACCGTCTCGTGCACCGTCGCCCCGGTGATCTGCCGCACCGCGTCGGCGCGCGACTCGATGTGCTGCACGTTGAGCGTCGTGAACACGTCGATGCCGGCCTCGAGCAGCTCCAGCACATCCTGCCAGCGTTTCGGGTGGCGCGAGCCCGGCGCGTTGGTGTGCGCGAGCTCGTCGACCAGCACCAGCCGCGGGCGCCGCGCCAGGACCGATTCCAGATCGAACTCCGCGAGCGTCGCGCCGCGATATTCCACCCGCCGCCGCGGCACCTCGGCCAAGCCGGCGAGCAACGCCGCCGTTTCCTGCCGTCCGTGCGTCTCCACCACGCCGACCACCACGTCCGTCCCGTCCGCCCGCTCCGCCTGCGCCGCGCGCAGCATGGCGTAGGTCTTTCCGACCCCCGGGCACATGCCGAAAAACACTTTCAACCGCCCGCGCGCCGCCCGCGCCTCCTCGCGGCGCAATGCCGCCAGCAGCGCATCGGGATCGGGACGGGTTTCGGACATGGGATTTGCGGAAGAGGAAAACTGCGGCGCGCGCCCCGGGCTGGCGAGCGCGCGCTGGACCGGTCTGGTCGGGGCGATCGAGCGCGACGGCCCCGGCGGCGGCCCGCCTTCGCGCCGGCAGGAACGGTCGAGCAACCCGACCGTGACCAGCGCCGCCAGCAGCGCCGACCACACGACGGCGCGCCGCAACTCGCGGGCGGAGTAGGAGCGACCCGGGCGCATCGCCGTCATCCCCCGGATCG
>JBILLY010000683.1:0-3422 GCA_044375835.1 Opitutaceae bacterium | reverse complement strand
TCCCCGCCATTCGTCATTCCCCATTCGGCATTCTCCCCGCTCGTCCCCCGTCACACGTCCCTCATCACACCCCTCTCATCACTCATCCCTCGTCACTCATCACTTCAGCCATGAACCGCCGCACCTTCCTCCGCACCTCCACCGCCGCCAGCCTCGCCACGCTTGCCGCCGCCTCCGCCCCGTCCGCCCTCCGCGCCGCGTCATCCGCGTCGCCCGCCCCCGCCGGCAATCCCTTCGCCCGCACCGGCAAGCCCCGCCTCCTCCTCAGCCTCGCCGCCTACTCCTTCCGCGACACCTTCCCGATCATGCGCGGCAAGCCCAACACCAAGGTCCCCGCCGGCAAGGGCACCGACATGTTCAAGTTCATCGACTACTGCGCCGCCCACGGCTGCGACGGCGCCGAGCTCACCAGCTACTTCTTCGCCGAGGAAACCGACGCCTATCTGCTCAAGCTCCGCCGCCACGCCTTTCTCCGCGGCGTCGCCGTCAGCGGCACCGCCATCGGCAACAACTTCTCCCACCCCAAGGGCCCCAAACTCTCCGAGGAGATCGCCACGACCAAGCAGTGGATCGATCGCGCCGCCCTTCTCGGCGCCCCGCACATCCGCGTCTTCGCCGGCGTCGCGCCCAAGGGCTTCGCCCGCGCCGACGCCGACAAGATGGTCATCGAGTCCCTCGCCGAATGCGCCGACTACGCCGGCAAGAAGGGCGTCTTCCTCGGCCTCGAAAACCACGACTCCATCGGCACCAGCGCCACGCTCCTCGCCATGGTCAAGGCCGTGAACAACCCCTGGCTCGGCATCAACCTCGACTCCGGCAATTTCCACTCGCCCGACGTCTACAAGGACTTCGCCGAGTGCGTCCCCTACACCCTCAACGTCCAATATAAGGTCGAGATCCACGGCCCCGAAAAATCCAAGCTCCCCGCCGACCTGAAGCGTTTCACCAAGCTCCTCAAGGACGGCGGCTACCAGGGCTGGGTCGCCCTCGAATACGAGGCCAAGGAAGATCCCGCCGTCGCCGTCCCCCGCCTCCTCGGCGAGATGCGCGCCCTCTTCGCCTGACCTCGCTCGTCCGCCCCGCCCCCGTTCGCGGCTTCGGGAAATAAGGCGAGGCCTCACGTAAGGCGAGGCCTCGGGTAGGGCGAGGCGTCCCCGCCGAGCCGTCGCGGAAACTGCTCCCGCCCCCGCCACCACCCCGCCCCGCGCCCCCATCTCCGATCACTCCCCGCCTCCTCCGCCTCCTACTCGTCACTCATCACACGTCACTCATCACTCGTCACTCGTCACTCGTCACTTCCGCCCCTCGCCCCCCGCCTCCCGCCATTCCATCGAGCGCTCACCGTTCAACGTTGAGCGTTGCGCGTTCTATTCCTCCCACGCCATGCGCCCCCATCTCCGGTCGCTCCACCCCGGACATCTCGGCCTCGGGCTCCTCCTTCTCGTCACTGGTCACACGTCACTCGTCACTGCCTTCTCCGTCGCCGCTCCCGCGCCCGCCGCTCTGCCCCAACCCGTCGCCGCTCTGATCGATCTCCACTGCGCCGACTGCCACGACGCCCAGGAGAAAAAAGGCGGCCTCGACCTCTCGGCGCTCACGTGGAATCCCGCCGACCCGAAAAACTTCGCCACCTGGGTCACCGTCCACGACCGCGTCGCCTCCGGCGAGATGCCGCCGAAAAAACGCGAGCGCCCCGAACCCACCGAACTCCGCGCGTTCCTCGCGTCGCTCTCCGCCACGCTCGGCGCCGACGAACAGGCGCGCACCGCCGCCGAGGGCCGCGCCACCCGCCGCCGCCTCAATCGCTACGAATACGAAAACGCCGTCCGCGACCTCCTCTCCGCCCCCTGGCTCCAGATCAAGGATACGCTCCCCGAGGACGGTGAGTCCCACCGCTTCAACAAGGTCGGCGACGCCCTCGACGTCTCCCACGTGCAGATGGCCCGCTACCTCGGCGTCGCCGACTACGCGCTCCGCCAGGTGCTCGCCCGCTCCGTCGAACGCCCCGCCACCCAGGTCACGCGCTACCACGCCCGCGACCAACGCGGCTTCACCGGGCCGATGAAGTTCTCCGTCTTCAACACCGCCCCCGAGCGCGCGACCTTCCCCGTCCTCGGTAACGACCCGCAACCCGAGGTCCGCGCCGGCAAGGCCCCCATCACCGTCGGCGCCGCCGACGCCTCCGTCCGCGACCTCGAGGGCGTCGGCGTCGTCGCCGGCAACTACGAGCCGCTCGAGCCCAAGTTCACCAACTTCAAGGCCCCCGTCGCCGGCCGCTACAAACTCCGCCTCATGACGCACACCGTCTGGGTCGGCCCCACCAAGGCCCAACCCGGCAAGCCGGACCGCTGGTGGATCCCCGACCTCGACGCCGTCTCCGCCGGCCGCCGCGACGAACCGATCACGCTCTACTCCGAGATTCCTCCGCGCCAACTCCGCTGGCTCGGCACCTTCGACGCGCAACCCGAGCCCCGCGTCGCCGAGCTCGACGTCTGGCTCCTGCAAAACGAGATGATCCGCCCCGACGCCGCGCGCCTCTTCCGCTCCCGCCCCGGCGCCGGCCGCTGGCAGAATCCCCTCGCCGAAAAAGACGGCCAGCCCGGCGTCGCCTTCCGCTGGCTCGAGGTCGAGGGCCCGATCCTCGACGAGTGGCCGCTCGCGGGCCACCGCCTCCTCTTCGGCGACCTGCCGCTGCAGAAACTGGCCAAGCCCACCGCCGGCGGCTCCCCGGTCGACGTCGTATCCGCCGATCCGATGCGCGACGCCGCCCGCCTCCTCGGCGGTTTCCTCGCCCGCGCCTACCGCCGCCCCGTCGAGCCCGGCGAGACCGACCGCTTCCTCCCCGTCGTCGCCGCCGCGCTCAAGGACGGCTCCGCCTTCGTCGACGCCATGCTCGCCGGCTACACCGCCGTCCTCTGCTCGCCCGGCTTCATCTCCGTCGAAGAGCAACCCGGCCGCCTCGACGACCACGCCCTCGCCTCGCGCCTCGCCTTCTTCCTCACCAACTCCGCCCCCGACGCCGAACTCCGCGCCCTCGCCGACGCCGGCCGGCTGCGCGCCCCCGCCGCCCTGCGCGCCCAGGCCGAGCGCCTCCTCGCCTCGCCGCAGGTGCGCCGCTTCACCGACGCCTTTCTCGACTACTGGCTCGAGCTCCGCCGCGTAAACTCCACCTCGCCCGAGGCCGAGCTCTACACCGACTACTACCTTGACGACCTGCTCACCGAGTCCGCCCTCTTCGAGACGCAGGCCTTCTTCGCCGAACTGCTCCGCGCCGACCTGCCCGCCCGCCACCTCGTCGCCTCCGACTTCGCGATGCTCAACGAAAAGCTCGCCGCCCACTACGGCCTCCCTCCCGTGCAAGGCGTCGCCCTCCGCCGCGTCGCGCTCCCGCCCGACAGCGTGCGCGGCGGCCTCCTCACCCA
>JBILLY010000098.1:0-10268 GCA_044375835.1 Opitutaceae bacterium | reverse complement strand
TCGGCGGCGGCCAGATGCCGCTGCGCGAGATCGTCGCCAACCTCCGCCTCACTTACTGCGACAACATCGGCGTCGAATACACCCACCTCCAGGACGTCGATGTCCGCCAGTGGCTCCAGGAAAAGATGGAGGTCACCCGCAACCAGCCCGACTTCTCCCGCGCCGAGCGCATCCGCATCCTCCGCCGCGTCCACAAGGCCGAGCTTTTCGAGCGCTTCCTCCACACCAAATACGTCGGGCAGAAACGCTTCTCGCTCGAAGGCGGCGAGACCATGGTCGCCGCCGTCGACTCCATCATCGAGCACTGCCCCGAGGTCGGCGTCGAGGAAGTCGTCATGGGCATGGCCCACCGCGGCCGCCTCAACATCCTCACCAGCGTGATGCGGAAGAACTTCAACGTCCTCTTCGAGCAGTTCTCCGAAAACTACATCCCCGAGACCGTCGGCGGCGACGGCGACGTCAAATACCACCTCGGCTACGAAGCCCTGCTCGACACCGCCTCCGGCAAAAAGGTCGAGGTCCGCCTCGCCGCCAACCCCTCCCACCTCGAGATCGTCAACCCCGTCGTCCAGGGCAAGGCCCGCGCCCGCCAGCGCGTCCGCGGCGACACCGCCACGCGCAAGAAAGTCCTCCCGCTCCTGATCCACGGCGACGCCGCTTTCGCCGGCCAGGGCATCGTGGCCGAGACGCTCAACATGTCGCAGCTCCCCGGTTACACCACCGGCGGCACGCTCCACATCGTCGTCAACAACCAGATCGGCTTCACCACCGAGCCCCACGACTCCCGCTCCACCCGCTACTGCACCGATGTCGCCAAGATGATCGAGGCCCCGATCTTCCACGTAAACGGCGACGACCCCGAGTCCGTCTGCGCCGTCGCGCAGCTCGCCCTCGAGTTCCGCGCCAAGTTCGGCCGCGACGTCGTCATCGACATGTATTGCTACCGCAAGCACGGCCACAACGAGACCGACGAGCCCGCCTTCACCCAGCCCCTCCTCTACAAAAAGATCGCCGCGCACCCGCAGGTCAGCGCCGTCCTCAGCCAACAGCTCATCGCCGAGGGCGTCATCACCGCCGCCGAGTCCGACGCCATCAAAGCCGAATACACCGCCGCCCTCGAAAAGAACCTCGAGCAGGCCAAGGCCGCCGAAGTCGCCAAGTCCGCCAAGCGCGCCGCCGCCCTCGAGGCCAAAAAATTCGAAGGCTCCACCGCCGTCTTCCAGCCCGACTTCCACTTCAAGCCCGTCGCCACCGGCGCCGACCGCGCGCTCATCGACCGCGCCGTCCGCGGCCTCACCACGCTCCCGGCCGACTTCAAACCCAACCCCAAGATCCGCCGCTTCCTCGATGCCCGCGTCGCCGCCCACCGCGAGGGCGCCGGCATCGACTGGGGCTTCGGCGAGGCCCTCGCCTTCGGCACGCTCGTCCTCGAGGGCACGCCCATCCGCCTCAGCGGCCAGGACTGCGAGCGCGGCACGTTCAGCCACCGCCATGCCGTGCTCCACGACATGGAGACCAATGCGCTCTACGCCCCGCTCAAGCACCTCGACCCCAGCCAGGCCCGGTTCTGCGTTTACAACTCCCTCCTCTCCGAAGCCGCCGTGCTCGGCTTCGACTACGGCTACTCCCTCGATTACCCGGACATGCTCTGCATGTGGGAAGCCCAGTTCGGCGACTTCGTGAACGGCGCGCAGGTCGTCCTCGACCAGTTCATCGCCGCCGGCGAATCGAAATGGCAGCGCACCAGCGGCCTCGTCCTCCTCCTGCCCCACGGCTACGAGGGCCAGGGCCCCGAGCACAGCTCCGCCCGCCTCGAGCGCTTCCTCCAACTCTGCGCCGAGGACAACATGCAGGTCGCCAACATCACCACCCCCGCCAACTTCTTCCACGCCCTCCGCCGCCAGGTAAAGCGCGACGTCAAGAAGCCCCTCGTGGTCATGTCGCCGAAGTCCCTCCTCCGCCATCCGCTCGCCGTGTCGCGTCTCGACGACTTCACCGCCGGCTCCTTCCAGGAAATCATCGACGACACCGACGTCGCCTCCGCCCAGCGCCTCATCCTCTGCTCCGGCAAGGTCTACTACGACCTCCTCGACTACCGCACCAAGCACAAGCTCACCGACGTCGCCCTCGTGCGCATCGAGCAACTCTACCCGCTCCACGCGAAGCGCCTCGCCGAGATCGCCAAGAAATACGCCTCCGCCCGCCTCGTCTGGGCCCAGGAAGAGTCCGAGAACAACGGCGCCTGGACTTGGATCGCCCCGCAGCTCGAGACGCTCTTCGGCCGCAAAGCCGCCTACGCCGGCCGCGACGCCTCCGCCTCGCCCGCCGTCGGCTCCCTGGCCTTGCACAAACTCGAACTCGCCGCCCTCCTCAAACAAGCCTTCACGATCTAAGCGCCGGTCATGGGTAATAGGTGATAGGTGATGGGTCATAGGTCATGGGTGATAGGTGCCCGACCACCGGACCGACTAGTCTGCCCGGCCCCACCCATAACCCATCACCCCCAACCCATCACCTCCCCGCCTCGTCACTCATCACTCGTCACTCATCACTCGTCACTTCCCCCTCATGCCTCTCCTCGAAGTCAAAATCCCGCCCATGGGCGAATCCATCGCCTCCGGCATTCTCGCCAAATGGCACGTCGCCGACGGCGCCGTCGTCAAAAAGGATCAGCCGCTCTTCGAACTCGAGACCGACAAGATCACGAGCGAAGGCACCGCCGAGTCCGCCGGCACCATCAAGCTCCTCGTCGCCGCCGGCGATGAAGTGAAGATCGGCCAAGTCGTCGCCACGATCAGTTCAGACGTAGGGGCAAGCGCCGGTGAGCCGGCGCCCGCGTCTCCCGCCGCCGCAGCCTCCGCGGCTTCTGCCAGCGCCGCCGCTCCGGCCGCGGCCGACAGCACCGCCCCCGTTTCCCCCGCCGTCCGCCGCCTCGCCGCCGAGACCGGCCTGAATCCCGCCGCCGTCGCCGGCACCGGCAAAGCCGGCCGCGTCGCCAAGGGCGACATGCTCGCCGCCGCCGAAAAGAAACCCGCCGCCTCCGCCTCCGCCTCCGCGCCCGCCTCCGCGCCCGCCGCCGCTCCCGCGCCCACCGCCGCCGCCCCGGCGCCCGCGTCGTCTCAAATCTCAAATCCCAAATCTCAAATCCCTGCCGCGCCCTCCGCCGCCCCCGCGCCCCTCGCCGCGAGCCCCGCGCCCGCCACGAGTCGCCAGACGCGTCGCAAGATGTCGCCCCTGCGCCAGAAGATCGCGCAGCGCCTCGTCGCCGCCCAACACGAGGCCGCCATGCTCACGACCTTCAACGAGGTCGACATGTCCGCCGTCATGGCCCTCCGCGCCAAATACCAGGACGACTTCGTCAAGAAGCACGGCCTCAAGCTCGGCTTCATGTCCTTCTTCGCCAAGGCCGTCGTCCACGCCCTCCGCGAAGTCCCCGCCGTCAACGCCCAGATCGACGGCGACACCATCGTCCAGAACCACTACTACGACATCGGCATGGCCGTCTCCACCGAGAAGGGCCTCATGGTTCCCGTCGTGCGCGGCTGCGACACCCTCGGCATGGCCGAGATCGAGAAGTCCATCGCCGACGTCGCCAAGCGCGCCCGCGACGGCAAGATCACCCTCGACGACCTCAGCGGCGGCGTCTTCACCATCACCAACGGCGGTATCTTCGGCTCGATGCTCTCGACCCCGATCATCAACCCGCCGCAGAGCGCCATCCTCGGCCTCCACGCCATCAACGAGCGCCCGATCGCCCTCAACGGCCAGGTCGTGATCCGCCCGATGATGTATCTGGCCCTCAGCTACGACCACCGCCTCATCGACGGCAAAGAAGCCGTCACCTTCCTCGTGAAGGTCAAACAGGCCATCGAAGACCCCACCCGCCTGCTGATCGCAGTCTGACACCCAAGCCGAGAGTCTAGAGTCCAGAGTCTAGAGTCTCGAACCACCGGTCTTCGCTCCAAGCTCTAGCCTCTCAGCTCTCAGCTCCACCATGGATTCCTTCGACCTCATCGTCATCGGCGCCGGCCCCGGCGGCTACGTCTGCGCCTTCCGCGCCGCCCAGCTCGGCCTCAAGGTCGCCCTCGTCGAGAAACGCGCCACCCTCGGCGGCACCTGCCTCAACGTCGGCTGCATTCCCAGCAAGGCCCTGCTCCACTCCTCCGAGCAGTTCGTCTTCGCCAAACACCACGCCGCCGCCCACGGCATCAAGCTCGCCGGCGTCGAGGTCGACCTCGCGACCATGCTGAAGAAGAAGGACGACGTCGTCGCCAAGCTCACCGGCGGCGTCGCCCAGCTCGCCAAGGCCCGCAAGATCACCGTCATCACCGGCACCGCCTCCTTCGTCTCCGCCTCCGAGATCGCGGTCGCGGGGGGGGCCCCCGCCCTCCTTCTTCCCCCCCCCCTTGAGCGGGGTCGCGGCGCCCCCCCGGGGCGCCACGTCCGATACGGTCGCACGGCTCACCGCGAAAAACATCGTCATCGCCACCGGCTCCGCCCCCGTCGAGCTCCCGTTTCTCAAGTTCGACGGCAAGACCGTCGTCTCCAGCGACCACGCCATCGCTCTGCCCTCGATCCCGAAGAAGCTCGTCGTGGTCGGCGGCGGCGTCATCGGCCTCGAACTCGGCTCCGTCTGGTCCCGCCTCGGCAGCGAGGTCACCGTCGTCGAATTTCTCCCGAAAATCGCCGCCACCTACGACGACGACATCGTCCGCAACTTCACCCGCATCCTCCAGAAGCAGGGCCTCAAGATCGAGGTGAACGCCAAGGTCACCGGCTTTGTAGGGCCTGACCTTGCGTCAGGCCGTCCGGGGACGCTCACCGCCGAACGCGGCGCCGAAAAGCTCTCGTTCCCCGCCGACGTCGTCCTCGTCGCCGTCGGCCGCCGCCCCTACACCGACGGCCTCGCCCTCGAAAAAGCCGGCGTCCAGCTCACCGACAAGAAGCGCATCAAGGTCGACGGCCACCTCAAGACCACCGCCCCCGGCATCTGGGCCATCGGCGATGTCGTCGACGGCCCCATGCTCGCGCACAAGGCCGAGGAAGACGGCGTCGCCGTCGCCGAGTGGATCGCCGGCAAGCCCGGCCACATCAACTGGGACCTCATGCCCGGCATCGTCTACACGGAGCCCGAGGTCGCCTCCGTCGGCCTCGGCGAGGACGAAGCGAAAAAGCGCGGCCTCGCGATCAACGTCGGCAAATTCAACTTCGCCGCCAACGGCCGCGCCATCGCCGCCGACGCCACCGACGGCTACGTGAAGCTCATCGCCGACGCCAAAACCGACAGGATCCTCGGCGCCCAGATCATCGGCCGCGGCGCCGGCGAGCTCATCAGCGAGGTCGTCACGCACATGGAATACGGCGGCAGCGCCGAGGACCTCGCGCGCACCGTCCACGCCCACCCGACGATGAGCGAGGCGGTGAAAGAAGCCGCCCTCGCCGTCAGCAAGAGCGCCCTCCACGCCCTCTGAGTGAGTTTTGAAAACGGTGGCGGCGGGACCTCCGGGCCCGCCGTCGGGGTGGGAATGCTCTCGCGACCGCCGGCTTTTGCAACGCCCTCCGGGGCTCGCGGCTCCCGGGTTGCTCCGGCGCTGCTCCGTCACAAGCGGAGCCGCTCCGGGCCGGTCAATTGTGGCGGTCGAGGAACTGGTGCAGCGTCCAATTGCAGGTCGCGGCGATCTCAGTCAGCGTCCCCACCATCTCGGGCACGCCGAAGGGCAATTTTACTCCGTTTTCCTGCAACAATCGCCACGCCACGTAGTCCGGCGCCTTGAGTTTTTCGACGATCTCCGCGGCCTGCGCGTTGGATCCCGCCCCCGCCGCCTGCATCAACAGCGCGGCCACATGCACGACGGACACGGTGATCACATGCTCCTTCACGGCGCAGAGCGACGGCTGCGTGGACCAGGTCGCCACCGACTGCAGAATCTCCGGCATGCCGGTCGCCGCGAGAAACAGCCGTCCGGCTTCCTGCTCGTCCAAACCGATGATCGCTCGCTGCGCGTCGCGAACCGAAGACTCTCCGTCCATCGTGGCCGCCAGTGCGATCGCGTAGGCCTCCGGCTCCCGCACCGCCAGCAACCACGCGCCGGCGTTGTGCGCCAATCCCGCCGCCGGCAGCAAATAGTCGTGCGATAGCTTGAGCAATCGACCGGTCTCGAGCGCCACGAGCGAGACTCCCAAGCCGGTCCGGTGCATCGGGCGCAGGTTCAGCAAGCCCCGCTGGGGCAGCACCGCCGACATCCGCGCCACCGCCAGCAACGCCAGCACTTTGGCGACACCCTGCTGCGCCATCACTCGACTGAGCGCGGCCGTGGATTCCGCCTGTTGGGCGACTCCGGTCACACGCTCGATCACCGTCGCATAGGTCGCCGCGAATCCCGGCGTTTGCTGCACCCGCTCCACCAATTCCCCGACACTGAGAGCCGCGCCGTTGACCATTCCTTTCATGCATTCCGCCAAAGTCGCGAACGGCTCCGCCGCCGGCGCGGTCTCCCACAACGACCGAAGTGCTTTCTCCTCGAGAAGCGGGCTGCGGACCAAACGACGCAGCCGCGGACCGAAGTGCCAAAACGGCCGGTGCAGCACGTCGCGAATGATATCGCCTCCGATCTTCACCCCCACCTCCGCGATGACTTGGCTCGCCGCAGCCGGGGCAGCATCGACCGACAACGGCACCACCGCCGCGGCATCGCCCACTTGCATCACCGAGAGCATGCGGTGCCGAATCATGCGGAGGAAGGACTCGACCACCCGCAATCCTTCCACCGCCCCGGACAGATCGTTGCCGCCGAGACACTCTTCCACCTGCCGCATGACTTGGTCGATGACGGCGATGCCCACACCCCGGCATTGCTGCTCGATGCTCGTCATCGCTCCGCGCAGGAGTGCATCGTTCGGCATCGCGAGCCGCCTCCGGGCCAACTGCAGATTCTCGTCGATTGTCCGCGCGGCTGTCGCCAGCACCGAGCCGTAATCGGCCAATGTGAGCCGGGATCGCCGCAAAACCGAATCCGTCGGCTCCATCACTCTCGCGGTCCAGCCTGTCGCAACCGCCTTTTGCAATTCCATCGTCAGCACGTCGGCCTGGTAGGGTTTCACGTGCAGACGCTGCACCCCCAGCTCAACATACCGGACGATCGAACTCCGCTCGGTGTGCCCCGTATAGACGATCACCGGCAGTTCGCGGAAGACCGGACTCTGCCGCACCATCCGGAGAAACTGCCAGCCCCACTCGTGTCCCAGATAGTTGTCCAGCACGACGAGATCGATCAGCACGTGCTCGTGCAGCTTGCTCCACGCTAGCTCCACCGTTCCGGCCGAGATTGTCTCATGTCCGGTCTTCTCGAAAATTTTGACCAGCAACGCCTGGGCGCCGCGGTCATCGTCCAGCACAAGCACTTTAGCCATGGGCGGCGGATTCACTGACACGCGGGTGGCGGCGGGGCGGCGACACGAACTCTTGCATTCCGCCCTTCATCAAACCGTCCGCCCGTCGGCCGGCGAGCACCGAATACACCCATCCCGGACGTTGTCTTCCCCCTCGCACCCGTGGTCTTGGCGCGCCGCGCGAAAAATCGCGCTCGCCCCGCCCGCCGCCGCTCGCACCGTTTCGCCCATGGCCTCCACCCCCCGCCTGCCCCGCCGCTCCTTCCTGCGCCGCTCCGCCGCCCTCGCCGCCGGCTCCGTCCTCGCCCCGCGCCTCTCGCCGCTGCTCCATGCCGGCGAACCGGCCGGGGATTTCCGCACCGACTGGGACCGCTCCCCCGACCGCACCTGGCTCGGCGCCGCCTGCTGGGCCAACCCCCAGCAGGATTGGCAGCTCGCCGCCGGCCGCGCCGAATGCCTCAACGCCGCCGCCGACCGCAACATCCACCTCCTCGTCCGCCAGCTCGCCCCGCGCCCCGGCACCGTCGACCTCCGCGTGCGCATCGGCCGCGCCGGCGGCGGCGCTCTCGCGGGCCGCGGTTCCGCCGGCTTCCGTATCGGCATTCTGGGCACGCTGAAGGACTACCCCGAGCACCACGACTACCGGAACAACCTCTGGGCCCAGCCCGCCGCCGGTTTCTCCGCCGGCTTCGCCGCCGACGGCTCCCTCTTTTTCCGCCGCCCCGGCGCCCCCGGTGCCGTCCCGGTCGACCTCGCGCGCGAGTCGATCGACCTCCACCTCGCCGTCGCGCCCGCCGGCGCCGCCTACACCGCCACCCTCACCGCCTCCGACCCCGCCAACGGCCGCACCCTCGCCCAAGTCGTCGCCCGCGATGTCGCCGCCGACGACCTCGTCGGCAACGTCGCCCTCGTGAACAATTTCGCCGGCCCCGGCGACGCCAACGCCAAGGGCAAGGCGAAGGCCAAGGGCAAAGCCGCCGACCCGGCCCCCGGCGGCGCCACCGGTCCCGGCCTCGGCCGCTTCTGGTTCGCCGACTGGCGCGTCGCCGGCTCCAAGCTCACCGGCTCCGACGCCCAGGTCTTCGGCCCCGTCTTCTGGACCCAATACACCCTCAGCGGCGGCACGCTGAAACTCTCCGCCCAGCTCCCGCCGCTCGGTCCCGGCGATACGGATACGGCCCGCCTCGAGGTCCGCGACGGCGCCGCCTGGAAAACCGTCGCCACCGCCAAGCTCGACCGCGAGGCCGGCCTCGCCCTCTTCCGCGTCTCGCCGTGGGACGCCGCCCGCGATGTGCCTTACCGCGGCGCCTACGCCCTGCGCGCCCGCGACGGCTCCGCCGTCGACCACCACTGGGCCGGCACCATCCGCCGCGACCCTGTCGACCAGTCCGTCATCACCGTCGGCGACGTGTCCTGCAACATCCACACCGTCTTCCCCAACGTTCCCCTTGCGCGCCGCATGGCGCAGCTCAACCCCGACCTCCTCGCCTTCACCGGCGACCAGTTCTACGAGAGCACCGCGGGCTACGGCGTGCAGCGCGAGCCCCACGACAAGGCCGTGCTCGACTACCTGCGCAAATGGTATTTCCACGGCTGGACCTGGCGCGAACTTACCCGCGACCGCCCCAGCGTCTCGCTCCCCGACGACCACGACGTCTACCAAGGCAACCTCTGGGGCGAGGGCGGCGAAGGCCGCAAGACCACGCAGGAAGCCGGCGGCTACGATCTCCCCGCCGATTGGGTCAACGTCGTCCACCGCACGCAGGCCGCCCACCACCCCGACGCCTACGACCCCCAGCCCGCGAAGCGCGGCACGATCAACTACTACGGCCCGCTCACCTACGGCCGCATCGGTTTCGCCGTCCTCGCCGACCGTCAGTTCAAGTCCGGCCCCGAAGGCAAAGTCCCGCCCACCGGCAGCAACCGCGGCGACCACGTGAAAACCGACGGCTTCGACCCCAAGACCGCCGACCTCCCCGGCCTCGTCCTCCTCGGCTCGAAACAGGAGCAGTTCCTGCGCGAGTGGGCCGCCGACTGGCGCGGCGCCGACATGAAGGCCGTCATCTCCCAGACCATCTTCACCGCCATGGCCACCACCCACGGCGGCAACCGCGAGATCCTCTTCGCCGACTACGACGCCAACGGCTGGAACCAAACCGGCCGCCGCGCCGCCCTCCGCGAGATCCGCAAATGCTTCGCCGTCCACCTCGCCGGCGACCAACACCTGCCCGCCGTCGTCCAATACGGCCTCGACGGCCACCGCGACGGCCCCGTCGCCTTCGCCGGTCCCGCCGTCAACGTCGGCTACCCGCGCTGGTGGGAGCCCGCCCGCACCGGCCGCAACCGCCTCACCGGCAACCGCGAACTCACCGGCGATTTCCACGACCACTTCGGCAATCCGCTCACCGTGCTCGCCGTCCACAACGGCCCGCCCGAGCCCCCGCGCCCCGTGCTCGAGAACCTCGAAGCCAAGACCAGCGGCCTCGGCGTCGTCCGCTTCGACAAGGCCAAGCGCACCGTCACCTTCGAGTGCTGGCCCTACTCGGCCGACGTGACCAAGCCCGGCACACAGATGCCGACCTGGCCGGTCACCGTGTCGCAGCTCGACAACTACGCCCGCCGCCCCGCCGCCCACCTCCCCGAGCTGCGCATCGCCGGCGTGGCCAAGCCCGTCGTCCAGGTCTTCGAGGAGCCCTCCGGCGAACTGCTCTACGGCCTGCGCCTCACCGGCACCACGTTCCGCCCGCACACCTTTGCCGCCGGCCGCTACACGGTCAAAGTCGGCGACCCCGATCTCAACCGCTGGGCCACCGTCTCCGGCCTCGACGCCACCGCCGGCAACACCGCGACGCTCGCCGTCACTGTGTAAGCCCCGGCTT